>JBAVOG010000111.1:0-4373 GCA_049691875.1 Burkholderiales bacterium
GCGTGCAAGCGTACCAGTGGGTCACCCGGTTCCGCAGTTGCCCGCACACGGCCGTGATGTCCTTGTCCCGCAGCATGCCGACCACCACGTGCGTGCGCACGAAGACGCCCATCGCGTCGAGATTCTCGGCGAGCACGGCCGCCGCGTGCGGGTTATGCGCGACGTCGAGCACGACCACCGGCCGACCAGGCAGGACCTGAAACCGGCCCGGCAACTCGACGATCGCCAGCCCGAGCCGGACCGCCTGCGCGGTCACGGGCAATCGCTCACGCAAGGTCTCCAGCGCCGCAAGGGCGGCCGCTGCATTCAGGAGCTGATTGGTCCCCCGAAGCGCGGGATAGGCAAGCCCCGCTCGGCGTCCGTTGCGGCCCCAGAACAGCCACTGCAGACGATCTCCGGAGTAACCGAAATCCCGACCCGAAACCTGCAGGTCGGCGCCGATCTCCGCGGCGTAATCCAGCACGGTGCGTGGTGGGGCCGGATCCGCAAGGATGGCTGGCGTGCCGGGCCGAAAGATGTGCGCCTTCTCCCAGCCGATCCGGTCCCGAGTGCCACCGAGATACTCGATGTGATCCACGTCGATGCTGGTCAGCACCGCACAGTCCGGCTCGAAGGCGTTGACCGCGTCGAGGCGACCGCCCAATCCGATTTCGAGAACGAGCACGTCCGGCCTTGCAGCGGTGAAAACGACCCAGGCAGCGAGCGTTCCGAACTCGAAGTAGGTGAGCGGAATTCGTTCGGGTCCCGCGCCGCGCGCTTCCTCGACGCGCCGGAATGCGTCAACCAGCGTGGCGTCATCGACCTCGCGACCGTCGACCCGCACGCGCTCGTTGTAGCGCAGGAGGTGGGGCGACGTGTAAGTGCCCACACGGTACCCGGCCGCAAGCAGGATCGCCTCCAGCATTGCGCACACCGATCCCTTGCCGTTCGTCCCGCCGACCGTGAAGATCGGGCACGCCTTGGGCAGCGCGAGCGCATCGCGAACCTGCGCCACGCGCTCCAGGCCGAGCGCGATGCTTTGCGGATGCTGGCGCTCGATGTACGCGAGCCAGCCACCCAGGTCGGCAGGAAGCATGGGGCTTGCCGGATTACGCAACGGATCGTGCGCGGTGAAGTGCTCAGCGCTCGGGCGCGGGGAGGCGCATCATCAGCGTGAGCAGGCCGGCGATGCGGTCGCGCATTTCACGACGGTCGACGATCATGTCGATCGCGCCCTTCTCGAGCAGGAACTCGGCGCGCTGAAAGCCTTCGGGCAGCTTCTCGCGCACGGTCTGCTCGATGACGCGCGGGCCGGCGAACCCGACCAGCGCCCGCGGCTCGGCGATCACGACGTCGCCGATCATTGCAAAGCTTGCGGAGACGCCGCCCATCGTGGGGTCGGTGAGCACGGATATGAAGGGCAGCCGCTTGGCGGCGAGCCGGGTCAGGACCGCGGTCGTCTTGGCCATCTGCATAAGCGAGAGCAGGCCTTCCTGCATGCGCGCACCCCCCGTTGCGGAGAAGCACACGAACGGCAGATCCTGCTCGAGGCAGGCGCGCACACCACGCACGAAGCGCTCCCCCACGACCGACCCCATCGAACCGCCCATGAAATCGAACTCGAATGCTGCCGCCACCAGCGCGACGCTCTTCACGCTGCCTTGCAGGACGACCAGCGCATCGGTCTCGGCGGTCTCCTTCTCGGCCGCCTCGAGGCGATCGCCGTAGCGCTTCGAGTCCTTGAACTTGAGCGTATCGACCGGCAGGACCTCGGCACCGATCTCGTAGCGACCTTCGGGATCGAGAAAGTTGTCGAGCCGGGCGCGGGCGGAAAGGCGCCCGTGGTGGCCGCACTTGGGGCACACACTCGCGCTCTTTTCGAGGTCGGTGGCGTACAGGACCGCGTCGCACTCCGGGCATTTCGTCCAGAGGCCCTCGGGCATTGTCCGCCGGGCCGTACCTTCGGCGCGCTTGATCTTGGGCGGCAGCAGCTTCTGCAACCAGCTCATGGCCTGTCGAGTGCCTCGCGTATGCCGTGAACGAGCGCCGCCGCACGCGTGGCCGCTGCGGCCGGATCCCCCTGCTCCATCTCCTGGATGATACGGCTGCCGACGATGACCGCATCGGCGACCTTGCCGATCGCGCGTGCACTTTCGCCATCGCGAATGCCGAAGCCCACCCCCAGGGGCAAGGAGATCCGGCGGCGTATGGTTTCTAGCTTGGCGCTCACGGCGCCGACGTCGAGGTGCGACGCTCCCGTCACTCCGGTCAGCGAGACGTAATAGACGTACCCGCTCGCGAGGCGGGCGACGTGCTCGATGCGCTCCTCGGTTGAGGTCGGCGCAAGCAGGAAGATGAGATCGATCCCGTGGCGCCGTACCAGGGCGGCAAAATCCGCCGATTCCTCGGGCGGGTAATCGACGACCAGCACGCCGTCGACACCAGCCGCCTGCGCCCTGCCGGCGAACGTCTCCGTGCCCATTGCCTCGATCGGGTTCGCGTAGCCCATTAGGACCACCGGGGTGTTCGTGTCCCGCTTGCGAAACTCCGCCACGTAATCGAGCACGTCATCGAGACTCACGCCGCTCTTTAGGGCGCGCTCGCTGGCGCGCTGAATGACCGGGCCGTCGGCCATCGGGTCGGAGAACGGCACACCGAGCTCGATCACGTCGGCGCCCGCTTGCGCCAGGGCGTGCATGAGCTCGACCGCTCCGCCGCCAGCCGGATCACCGGCCGTGACGAACGGTATGAGCGCCGTGCGCCGCTCGCCGGCAAGCTTTCCGAAAACGGTTGCGATGCGGGACACGTTCCGTCCAGTTAGCAGGGTGTTGAAGAATGCCCGCCCCGGCGGCTTCGAATGGCGAGATTGCCATGCAGGGCAAACCCCGGCCGCACGAACAAGGGGGAAAGCCCCCTTGTAAATCCCCCGGAACGAACAAGGGGCGAGCCCCTTGTATATCCCCTGAATGCGTGCGCGGAGTTTTTCAACATGCTGTTAGAACTGGATGCCGGATTTCTCGGCAACGGTGTGCATGTCCTTGTCCCCGCGCCCGGAGAGGTTGACGAGCAGGATCCGGTCGCGCGCGAGCGTCGGCGCGATCTGGGCCGCGTACGCGAGCGCATGCGCCGATTCCAGCGCAGGAATGATGCCTTCCTGGTGACAGCAGTCATGGAACGCCTTCAGTGCGTCATCGTCGGTGACGGCGACGTACTCGGCGCGACCGTGATCCTTGAGCCAGGCGTGCTCGGGTCCGACGCCAGGGTAGTCCAGACCCGCGGAGATCGAATGGGTCTCGACGATCTGGCCGTGCGCGTCCTGCAGGAGGTACGTACGATTGCCATGCAGGACGCCCGGCCGCCCGGCGCAGAGCGACGCGGCGTGTCGCCCGGTCGCGAGTCCGCTTCCGGCTGCCTCGACGCCGATCAGGCGAACGTCCTCGCGCGGGATATAGGGATGGAAGATACCCATCGCATTCGAGCCGCCGCCCACGCAGGCGATCACTGCGTCGGGTTGCCGACCGGCGAGCTCGGGCATCTGCACCAGGCATTCCCGGCCCATGATGGATTGGAAATCGCGCACCATCACCGGATAGGGGTGCGGACCGGCCACCGTGCCGATGATGTAGAAAGTGTCCGCGACGTTGGTCACCCAGTCGCGCATCGCCTCGTTGAGCGCGTCCTTGAGCGTCTTGGAGCCAGATTCCACCGGCACCACCGATGCGCCGAGCAATTTCATCCGGTAGACGTTGGCGGCCTGGCGCTTGATGTCTTCCGACCCCATGTAGACCACACATTCCATGGCATAGCGCGCCGCGACGGTGGCCGTCGCGACCCCGTGCTGCCCGGCGCCGGTCTCGGCAATCACGCGTCGCTTGCCCATGCGCCGCGCGACCATCGCCTGACCCATGGTGTTGTTGATCTTGTGCGCCCCGGTGTGGTTGAGATCCTCGCGCTTCAGATAGATCTGCGCGCCGCCGAGGAGCTCGGACCAGCGCTTTGCGTGATAGACCGGGCTCGGACGGCCCACGTAGTGCTTCAGGTCGTGTTCGAGCTCGGCGACGAACGCCGGATCCTTGCGACACGCGTCGTAGGCAGCGCGCAGCTCCTCCAGCGCGTGTACGAGCGTCTCGGCTACGAATACCCCGCCGTAGGGGCCGAAGTGGCCCCGGCTGTCCGGAAGGTCATACATCTGCATTGCGAACTCCTTCGATGAACGCGGCAATCTTGTCCGCGTCCTTGATGCCTTTGGTCGACTCCACTCCGCTCGAGACGTCCACCGCCCACGGACGCACGCGGCGCACCGCCTCGGCGACATTCGCGACTGTGAGCCCGCCGGAGAGCACCACCGGCCGCTCGAGTCCGGTGGGGATGACGCCCCAGTCGAAGGTTTCCCC
>JBAVOG010000112.1:0-3566 GCA_049691875.1 Burkholderiales bacterium
GCTGTCCGGTGCCGCGCTGGTCATCTTCACGTCGGGGACGACGGGTCGGCCGAAGGGGGTCGTGCTCTCGCATCGCGCGCTCGCGGGCAAGCTGGCGGCGATCGACAGCCTGCTGCATTTCGAGCGCGGCGAAGCCACGCTGCTCGTGCTCAACATCACGTTCAGCTTCGGCATCTGGGTCAGCCTGCTCACGCTCGTCACCGGCGGAACGCTCCGCATTCACGAGAAGTTCACGCCGCGCGCATTTTGCGCGGCGGTCGCGGCCGAGGAGATCGCGCGCATCGCCGTCGTGCCGACCATGATGCGGGCGCTCTTCGCGGATGCGCCTCCCGAGCTCGCGGCGGCGGGTCGCAGCGGGACATTCAGGCAGATCCTGATCGGCGGGGAATCGCTGGGCGGTGCCCTGGCCGCGGAAATCGCCGCGCATTTTCCGCGCGCCGGTCTGGTAGACATCTATGGTCTGACCGAGACCGCGACGTCCGACTTCTTGCTGCTCGCGGAGGATCATGCGCGCTTCGCCGGTTGTATCGGTCGTCCGTCTCCGCAAGTCGAATATCGCATCGCCGGGACCGACGGCGCCGTGGCGGCGAGCGGCGAGGTGGGCGAGCTGCAGATTCGCACGCCCTTCATCATGAACGGCTATCTCGATGCGACGGCGCTCACCGCGGCGGCGTTCCAGGACGGCTGGTTCCGTACCGGCGATATGGCCCGTGTACGCGAGGGCGGAGTCGTCGAGCTGGTGGGGCGCGCGAAGGAGCTGATCTCGCGCGGCGGCAACAAGGTCTCGCCGCTCGAGCTCGAGCAGGTTTTCGCCGCGCATCCCGACGTCGCGGCCGCGATGGCCGCAGGCGCCGCAGACCCGATACTCGGCGAGCGTATCCACGTGCTGGTGGTCCCGCGTCCCGGCAGGGTCGTGACGGAGGAGAGCCTGCGTGCGCACGCTGCGGCGCGGCTGCCGAAGTTCCGGCAGCCCGACGCCTATCATTTCGCGGAGTCGTTGCCACTCGGTCGCACCGGCAAGGCCGACCGCGGAGCGCTCAAGGCGATGCTCGAGCGCGGCGAACCGCCGGCGCCTATTCGGCCGCGCCCCAATAGTTGAAAGTGGCGGGTCGCCAGCCCGGCAGATACATCGTCTCGAGCTCGGCGATCCGAAAACCGGAATCGCGCAGGAGAGCGGGGATGTCGCGATCGAGGTGACAACCGCCGCCGACTTTCTTCCACAGCGGTGTGATGCGACGCTGCCACTTGCGAACGCTCGCGTCCGGCGCCAGCCCGTGCTCGACGAATAGCAGGCGGCCTCCGGGCCGCAGGACGCGGCGCATTTCCGCCAGGGCGGCCGTCGCGTCGGGAATGCTGCAAAGCGAGTAGGTCATGACGATCGTGTCGATGCTCGATGCGTCGAGCGGAATCGCCTCCGCCCCGGCCGCGAGGAACGCGACGGGAAACGGCGCGTTGCGAATCTCGTCCGACGCGAGCGCCCAGGTCTCCGGGGAAGGGTCGAGCCCCCAGAGGTGCGCGACCTTGCCTGCATCGTAGAAAGGGACATTCAGCCCGGAACCGATTCCGATCTCGAGCACGTCGCCCGACGCGGACGGAATCACCTTGGCGCGCTGCCGCATGAACGGCTTCTGGCCACACGCGAGATTGATCAGTCGCGGCAGCGCGTATCGCGAGTAAAGGCCCAATATGCTGTACCGCCCTGGATTCCCCGATCTTGATTCCCCATTGTGCGGGAATGACTGAGCTTGGCGCCCGCCGCCTACGCCTCTTCGCGCCAGAGATCGAGCGCCTGCTGCACTGGGCGATCCGAAAAGCTGAAGAGCACGGATTCGGCGTCGGCGTGCAGCGAGTGGGCCCGCCAGCTCGGCATGACGAAGACGTCCTTCGGCTCGAAGTGCAGCGTCTCGTCGCCGAACGTGATACGACCCTTGCCTTCGACGACGGCGAACACGGTCGAGTCGGTCGAGCGGTAGCTCTTGCCCGAAAAACCCTTGGGCAGCAGCTGCATGAACGTGCCGATCGTCGGCATGGCCCATCCTCCGGTGGCCGGATTCGCATAGCGAAGCTTGTGGCCATGCGCCGGATGTGGCGCCTCGGATTTCGCAAGGCTGGCGAGCGCTTCGCGCGAGCGCGCGTAGGGGTACGACCACAGCGGTGACGTGCGGCTGGTGGTCTTGTGGTCGAGCGGCAGCATGGTCGAGCCGTAGCGCGCAATCGATTCGCCTTCGGTTCGCGAAGTCTGCTGCGACTCATCGGAGTAGCGCTCCAGGAACTGAGCGTCGAGAATTTCCACGATCGGGACGTCGAGGCCGTCCAGCCAGATCACCGGCTCCTTGCCGGGATTTCCATGGTCGTGCCAGGTCCACGACGGCGTGATGATGAAGTCGCCCGGACTCATCGTCACGCGCTCACCCTCGACCGCGGTGTACGCGCCGTTGCCCTCCATGACGAAACGCAGCGCCGACTGGGAATGGCGGTGAGCGGGCGCGATTTCGCCGGGCAGGATGAGCTGCAGGCCGGCGTACAGGGTGTGGGTGATGCGGGATTCGCCGCGCAGTCCCGGGTTCTCCAACACCAGCACGCGCCGCTCGGCTTCCTTGGCGGTGATGAGATTGCCTGCTTCCATGACCCAGGGATGAAGCTCGCGCCACTTGAAGATTGCCGGAACGCACGGCGTCTTGGGCAACGGCGGAATCAGGGCGTGGAGAACCTCCCACAGCGGCGTAACGCTCGCCTGGCCGATCTTCTTGTAGAACGACTGGCGCTCGGACTGGTTGGACGGCTTCGGAACGGCAGACATGGCGCCTCCTCGCGATACTGCTACTGTCGATGTGACCGCGTGCGCGTGCCCGGCCACCGATTTAGGTAATTTACGCCAGACCGGGACCGCCGTCTAATCGACGGAGCGCGTGTCGTGGCGCAGAGACCTGGTCACGTGACGTATTCCGCGACGGCGGCGCGCAGGTCCTCCGGTATCGGGATCGGCCGACCATCATCGAGGGAGATGAAGCAGATCGTCTGCCGGATCAGGAGATGCTCGACACCATCCTTCTTGCCGCTGTAGGCAAGATCGAGGGAGGCATTACCCATCCGCGTCACGCGCAGTTCGTAGCGCAGCGTCTCGCCCATGCGGTAGGGCTTCCTGAAATCGCATTCGATGTGCACCGAGGGCGTCCCGATGCGACGAACCGTGAGCAGCTCCGCGTGGTCGTGACCGAGACCGTACGTGAACCAGTCCTCCATGGCGGCGTGCGCCATGTCGAAGAATCGCGGGAAATAGACGATCCCCGCGGGGTCGCAGTGCGAGAACCGAACGGGTTGGTCGTGCTGAAATACTTTTCCCATGGCGGGTGAGACATAAAACGATGTCAGGAGGGAGGGGAGGCGATTTCACCACCCCGGCCGCTTCGCGTCCACCCCTCCTTGGAAAGGAGGGGAAAAACCAATCACTCCTGTTCGTGACCTTCAAATTGTTCGATCTCGCTCCGCATCCACCCCTCCTCGGTACCTGCCATGGGAAAAGTTTTCCAGCACGACCAGCCGGTTCGGTTCTCGCACTGCGACCC
>JBAVOG010000113.1:0-5588 GCA_049691875.1 Burkholderiales bacterium
CGCCTTCGCCGCGTGGCAGCGCCAGGCCGCCGGGCGGCTCGGCGAGAACGTCGCGGAATACCTCAGGGACGAGGCTGGTCTGCTCATGCACTCGTACGAGCTCGAGGCGTTCGGGCGCGAGGTGGACGCATTGCGCGATGCCGTCGAGCGCCTCGACAAGCGGATCCAGCGGCTGGACGCCGCCGGAGCCGCGCGCGGCAGCGGTAAACACTGACGAGGAGTCGGGCAATGGGTGAAAGTGACGCCGAACGAGAGCCCCCGCAGCATCGCTTTGCAACGCGCGCGATCCACGCCGGCCAGGCGCCGGACCCGACCACGGGCGCGATCATGACGCCGATCTATGCGACCTCGACCTATGTCCAGGCGAGCCCCGGGGTTCACAAAGGCTTCGACTACGCGCGCACTCGCAACCCGACGCGCGATGCGCTGGAGGGGTGCGTGGCGAGCCTGGAAAGCGGTTTCGCGGGCTTCGCCTTTGCATCGGGACTCGCGGCGATGGGAACCGTGCTCGAGCTGCTCGATTCGGGCTCGCACGTCGTGGCGATGCACGACCTCTATGGAGGAAGTTATCGGCTCTTCGAGAACGTGCGGCGACGCTCCGCAGGACTGGAATTCAGCTTCGTCGATCTTTCCGACGCTGCGAAGCTCGAGCCCGCGCTGCGCCCCGACACGCGCATGGTGTGGGTGGAGTCCCCGACCAACCCGCTCCTCAAGCTGGTCGACCTCGCAGCGATCGCGGCGATCACGCGCAAGCGCGGCATCTTGGCCGTGTGCGACAACACGTTCGCCTCGCCATGGGTCCAGCGGCCGCTCGAGCACGGCTTCGACATCGTGGTGCACTCCGCGACGAAGTACCTGAACGGCCATTCCGATGTCATCGGCGGCGTCGCGGTCATCCGCGCGGACGAAGCATTGCGCGACCGCCTTGCATACCTGCAGAACGCGGTGGGCGGCGTGCCGAGCCCGTTCGACGCTTTTCTCGTGCTGCGGGGACTGAAGACACTCGCGCTGCGCATGGAGCGGCACTGCGCCAATGCGCTCACGATAGCGCAGTTCCTGGAGGCACATCCGAAAGTGGAGCGCGTGTACTACCCGGGCCTCGCGAGTCACCCGCAGAAGGCGTTGGCCGACCGCCAGATGAACGGGCGCTACGGCGGCATGGTGACGATCGTGCTCAAGGGTGGTCTCGAGGCGTCACGGCGATTCCTGGAGCGCTGCCGGATCTTCGCGCTCGCGGAAAGTCTCGGTGGCGTCGAAAGCCTGATCGAGCATCCGGCGATCATGACGCACGCGTCGATTCCGGCTGCCGTGCGGGCCGATCTCGGGATCAATGACGGGTTGGTGCGGCTGTCCGTCGGTGTCGAGGACGTCGAGGATCTGATCGCGGAACTCGGCGAGGCGCTGAGCTGAGCGCGGCCGCGATGTCGCGAGCCGCGCCGAGGCGTGAGCCGGTCGTTCTGCTCGTCCTGGTCATCGTCGCGCTTGGTCTTTCCGCCATCCGGCCGCGGGAGCTCGGCACCTGGGCCCTCGAGGCCGCGCCGGTTGTGATCGCGATCCCGATCCTCGTCGCCACCTGGCGCACGTTCCCGCTCACACCGCTCGCCTACCGGCTCATCTTCATCCACGCCCTCATCCTGCTGCTGGGCGGGCACTACACCTACGCGCACGTGCCGCTCGGCTTCTGGCTGCAGGACGCCCTTGATTTCGCCCGCAACCCCTACGACCGCATCGGCCACATTGCGCAGGGTTTCGTCCCGGCGATCATCGTGCGCGAGATCCTGCTCCGCGTCACACCGCTGGGGGAAACGATGCGGAGGGGCCCCTCCCCCTCCTCTGGCGGAAAGATGCTCTTCTTTCTCGTGCTCTGCGTCGTCCTCGCCGTCAGCGCCTGCTACGAGCTGATCGAATGGTGGACTGCGGTGCTGGTCGGCGAGGGCGCCAACGAGTTCCTCGGCACCCAGGGCGATCCGTGGGACACGCAGTGGGACATGTTCCTCGCGCTCGTGGGCGCCACCGCCTCGCAACTGCTGCTCGCGCGGGTCCACGACCGGCAGCTCGCCGCTTTTGCCGCCTCCGGCGAATCCGGTTAGATTCGCCGCTCCCGGCACCGCCGACCCATGCGCCGCCTCCTGCGTCTCACCCGCATCCTCGCCGTGGCCTACCGATTCGGCCTCGACGAGTTCTTCACGCCGATCGACGCCCCGATCGGCGCTGCGGCACGTGTGTTCGGCCGGGTGTTCGCGTTTCGCGACTTGCGCGAGCCGCGCGCGGTTCGGCTGCGCCGAGCGCTCGAGACCCTCGGCCCCATTTTCGTCAAGTTCGGACAGGTGCTCTCCACCCGGCGCGACCTGCTGCCGCCGGATCTCGCCGAGGAGCTGGCCAAGCTGCAGGACCAGGTCCCGCCTTTCCCCGCCGAGCAGGCGATCGCCGAGATCGAGCGGTCGTTTCGCAGGAAGCTCGCCGATTGTTATGCGACCTTCGAGACGACTCCGGTCGCCAGCGCCTCGATCGCGCAAGTGCACCTCGCCAAGTTGCCCGACGGACGCGAGGTCGCTGTCAAGGTTCTGAGACCGAAGATCCTGCCCGGCATTCGCCGCGACCTCGCCCTGATGGACACGGGCGCGTGGCTCCTCGAACGCCTGTGGGGCGAAGCTCGCAGACTCCGGCCGCGCGATGTCGTTGCAGAGTTCGCGCGGCATCTCCACGAGGAGCTCGACCTCATGCGCGAGGCGGCCAATGCAAGCCAGCTGCGCCGCAACTTCGAGGACTCGCCGCTCCTTTTCGTTCCGGAGGTGTACTGGGACTGGTGCGCCACGAGCGTGATGACCATGGAGCGCATCCACGGCGCGCCGATCAGCCGCGTCGAGCTGCTGCGCGCGCAGGGGGTCGACCTCCCGCAGCTCGCGCGCCACGGCGTCGAGCTCTTCTTCACCCAGACGCTGCGCGATGGGTTCTTTCACGCGGACATGCACCCGGGCAACATTTTCGTGTCGCCGGAGGGCCGCTATATCGCGGTGGATTTCGGGATCATGGGCACGCTCGGGGACGCCGACAAGCGCTTCGTAGCCGACGTCTTCCTCGGCTTTTTCCAGCGCGACTATCGACGCGTCGCCGAGGCGCTCCTCGATAGCGGTTGGGCGCCGGAGACCACGCATCTCACCGACTTCGAGGGAGCGATCCGGGCCGTGTGCGAACCGTTCTTCGACCGACCGTTCGCGGAGATCTCCTTCGGCCGTGCGCTGCTCCGCCTCTTCGAGACCTCGCGTCGCTACCATCTGGTGATGCAGCCGCAGCTCCTCATGCTGCAGAAGACGCTGCTCAACATCGAGGGGCTCGGGCGCATGCTCGATCCGAACCTGAACCTTTGGGACACGGCCAAGCCGTTTCTCGAGCGCTGGATGAGCCAGCAGATGGGATTCACCGCGTTCACCGAGCAGCTGAAGGCTGAAGCTCCGCAATGGGCGCGTCTCGCGCCGCAACTGCCGCGCCTGCTGCACGAGGCGCTCGCGAGCCGCGCTGCGGACTCCCTCGGCCGCGCGACCACGGCGCTCGCCGAGGAAAAACGTCGCACGCGGCGCTGGATCGCGGCTGGCGTCGTGCTGCTCGCCGCGATACTTGTCGTCGAGCTGGCAAGATGGCTGGATTGACCGGGCGATGCTGATCGGATTCGTCGGACTGTATCTCGCGGTCTCGATCGGCATCGGGTTGTGGGCCGCCCGGCGCGTCAAGAATTCGCGGGACTTTCTCATCGCCGGCCGGAGCCTGCCGCTCTACATGAGCGTCACGACCGTTTTTGCCACCTGGTTCGGCGCGGAAACGGTCCTGTCGGTCTCGACCACCTTCGTGAAGGAGGGCATGCGCGGGATCGTCGCCGATCCCTTCGGCTTTTCCTTCTGCCTCGTGTTCGTGGCGCTCTTCTTCGCGCGCGCGTTCTATCGCATGGACCTGCTCACCATCGGCGACTTCTACCGCAAGCGCTACGGGAAACCGGTGGAGCTCGCCACCAGCCTCGCGATCACGATCTCGTACTTGGGCTGGACCTCGGCGCAGATGGCTGCGCTCGGCATCGTCTTTCATACGCTGTCCGGCGGTGCCATTCCGCTCGCCACGGGCATCGGCATCGGCGCCGCCTGCGTGCTCATCTACACGCTCGTCGGCGGAATGTGGTCGATCGCTTTCACCGATCTCTTCCAGACCGTGATCATCGTGCTCGGTCTCCTGTACCTCGCCTTCGTGATCGGCGACATGGTAGGCGGCCCAGGCCCGGTCATCAGCCATGCTGCCGGCGCCGACAAGCTGGCGTTCCTGCCCAAGCTCGAGGCGAAAGACATGCTCGCTTTCTTCGCCGCGTGGCTGACGGCGGCAATCGGATCGATCCCGCAGCAGGACATCTTTCAACGCGTCACGTCGGCCAAGGACGAGCAGACCGCCGTGCGCGGCACTCTGATCGGCGCCGTCGCCTACTTCTGCTTCGCTTTCGTGCCGATCTTCCTCGCCTACTCGGCGCTGCTCATCGACCCGCAAATGGTCGAGCCGCTGCTCGCCACGGAAGGCACCGAATTCCAGCTCATCCTGCCGACGCTCATTCTCAATCACACGCCGCTCTTCGCGCAGGTGATGTTCTTCGGGGCGCTGCTGTCCGCGATTCTCTCGACAGCCAGCGGCGCGCTGCTTGCGCCCACCGCGCTCTTCACCGAGAACATCCTGAAGCACTTCGTTCCCCATCTCGGCGACCGGCAGTTCCTGCTCACCTTGCGGCTCGTGCTGGTGATCTTCACGCTGGCGGTGATGCTATTCGCGCTGAACAGCGAGGCGTCGATCTATCAGATGGTGCAGAACACCTACAAGGTGACCCTGGTGTCGTGCCTCGTGCCCTTGGCGGCGGGCGTCTACTGGAAGCGCTCCACTTCGCAGGGCGCGATCCTTTCGATGGCGCTCGGACTCGTCTCCTGGGTGGGCCTGGAGCTTTTCGCGCCCGACGGGCTCTGGCCGCCGCAGCTCGTCGGCTTCGGCTTCGCGATCGTCGGCATGTGGCTCGGGTCGCTCGCGAGTCCGAAGCCGCACCCGCACCCTCACTACTGACAGTCCTCCGCACCGACACGGGGGGCGCGAGTCCGGCGAACGTGGCACGATAGTGCCGGCCCCATGAAGCGTACCCGATCCCGCATCGCCGCCGTCCTCGGCTTCGTCGGCATCTTTCCGGCGCTCGTTATCGGCGTCCTGCTTGCATTCGAGTTTTCCATTCCGATCGACGGACTCCGCGCGCGGGTCGCCTCCGCGCTGTCCGACGCCCTGGGATGCCCCGTGACGATCGCCGGGTCATTGCACTTCGTCACCGGAACTCGGCCGGGCATCGAGGGGCGCGACCTCCGCCTGCAGGAGTGCCGCCCGATCCGTGCCGCACGCGCATCGGCCGACATGGTCCGGGTCCGCGTGAGCCTGTGGGCGCTCTTTTCACGCGAAGTCCGTCTGACGGAGATCGCTGGCGAGCGCCTCGAGGCGGAAGTCCCCACCGACCCGCCCGCACCGGCGACCACGGCCACGCCATCCGGCCCGCCGTCCCGTTGGACATTCAAGGGGATCGGGCG
>JBAVOG010000114.1:0-4868 GCA_049691875.1 Burkholderiales bacterium
TCCCTATCCCGCGACGCTCGTGAGCACCTGGCAACCGCACGGCGCGCCGCTCGTCACGCTGCGGCCCATCCGACCCGAGGATGCGGAGATCGAGCAGGCCTTCGTGCGGGGGCTCTCCGCCGAGAGCCGCTACTTCCGCTTCATGGACGCGCTGCGCGAGCTGACGCCGCAAATGCTGGCGCGTTTCACGCAGATCGACTACGACCGGGAGATGGCCTTCATCGCGACCGTGGGTGAGGCGCCCGAAACCGAGGTCGCCGTGTGTCGATATGTGGCAAACCCGGACGGGGACAGCTGCGAATTCGCGATCGTGATCGCCGACGAATGGCATCGCAAGGGACTCGGCCGGCGCATGATGGGTGCGCTCATCGACGTCGCGCGGAGCAAAGGGCTCCGCGAAATGATGGGGCACGTCCTCGCACACAATCACGGCATGCTTGCGCTCTGCGCGGAGCTCGGGTTTTCGATTTCCGACAACGCCGAGGACCCCGGGGTCAAGCGCGTCGCACTGACGCTGTAGCGCAGGCGATCACCAGCCGAGACGCACCCGCCCGATCGCCATGGACGTGGCGGCCTGCGTCGGCTCCACGACCGGGATTCCCACCGCGTTTTCCAGCTCGTCGCGATACTGCGCCATTCCCGCGCAGCCCATCACGAGGGAGTTCGCGCCATGATCGTCGCGCAGCGTGGCACCGACCTCGATCATGCGTCGGAGCGTCTTCTTGGCGTCAGACAGTTCGGCGACGCCGAGGCCGATCGAAAGATCACCCGCGCAGCGGTCTGCCAGGCCCATGGCGCCGACCGCACGTAGATGACGGGGCACGGAGCCCGGCAGGATCGAGATCATCCCGAAGCGCTGGCCGAGCGTGAGCGCGGTGAGTATTCCACTTTCCATGATGCCGAACACCGGCTTGCGGGTCGCCTCGCGCGCAGCATGCATGCCAGGGTCGCTGAAGCACGCGATCACGTAGGCGTCCGCCCGCCGCTCGAGCTCGCCGATCAGGCCGAGCAGCGGCATCACGACGCTGTCGACGTGGCGCTGCGTTTCGATGCCGGGCGGCCCCTCCTTCAAGGTGAGGCATTCGATGCGTGGTCCGCCCGGAATGCGCAGCGGATCAACCGCGCGGTCGATCCCTTCGGTGACCTTCTCGCTCGAATTCGGATTGATGACGAAGATGGTCTCTGCATTGCTCTTCATTGGTGCTCCTCGCTGCCCGGAGCGGCCGGGCACTTGGCAAGTGTAGCGCGGACCTGTGGAGAAATGCCTCGCGGCAGGGTCGAACGGGGCGTGAATTGGGCATAATCGGGGTTTTCGTCCGGACACCCATGTCAGACCTCGACCTCACCATCCGGAACGGCACGGTCGTCACCGCCGCCGACAACTTCTCCGCCGACATCGGCATCAAGGACGCCCGTATTACCGTGATCGGCCGCGGGCTCGCACCGGGCAAGCGGGACATCGACGCCTCCGGCAAGCTCGCGCTGCCGGGTGGAGTCGACAGCCATTGCCATATCGAGCAGCTTTCGAGCAACGGCGTGATGACTGCCGACGATTTCTACTCGGGGACGGTGTCGGCCGCACACGGCGGCACCACCACCGTCATTCCATTCGCCGCACAGCATCGCGGCATGAAGATCCGGGACGTGGTGGCCGACTACTCGAAGCGGGCTGCCGAGAAGGCCGTCATCGACTACGCCTTTCACCTCATCGTGGCCGACCCCACCGAGGAAGTGCTCACGCAGGAGCTGCCCCAGTACATCGGCAAGGGCATCACGTCCTTCAAGGTCTACATGACCTACGACATGCTGAAGCTCGACGACTATCAGATGCTCGACGTGCTGCTGGCAGCCGAAAAGCACGGCGCGCTCGTCATGGTGCATGCAGAGAACCACGACGTGATCCGCTGGCTCGCGAAGCGGCTGCTCGATCGCGGGCACACCGAGCCGAAGTTCCATGCGGTGAGCCACGCGCCGCTCGCGGAAAGCGAAGCGGCCAACCGGGTGATTCAGTTCTCGCGATTGCTCGATGTGCCGGTGCTCATCGTGCACGTCTCGGGCATCGAGTCGGTGCGGGCGATCCAGGCCGCGCGCGGGATCGGCGCGCGCGTCTACGCGGAAACCTGCCCGCAGTACCTCTTCCTGAAGGGGTCCGACATCAGCCGACCCGGCATGGAGGGCGCGAAGTATTGCTGCAGTCCGCCGCCGCGCGACGAGGCGTCGCAGAACGCGCTCTGGGCGGGGCTCGCGGATGGCACTTTTCAGGTGTTCTCGTCCGATCACGCGCCCTACCGCTTCGACGATTCGGGAAAGCTTCCCAACGGCGAGAAGACGACCTTCAAGGAAATCGCGAACGGTGTTCCGGGGCTCGAGTTGCGCATGCCGTTGCTCTTCTCCGAGGGTGTGGGCAAGGGGCGCATCAGCCTGAACGAATTCGTCGCACTGACCGCGACGAACCACGCGCGCATCTACGGCATTTACCCTCGCAAGGGCACTATCGCCGTGGGATCGGACGCCGATATCGGGATCTGGGATCCGGAAAAGGAAGTGAAGATCAGCGCCGCGGCGATTCACGACAATGTCGGCTATACGCCCTATGAGGGGCGCACCATCAAGGGCTGGCCCGAGATCGTGATAAGTCGCGGGCGGGTAGTCGTGGAGAACGGCAAGCTTGCGGCCGAGCGTGGCTCAGGAAAGTTCATCCCGTGCGGCGCGCCCGAGCCGCTTCGGCAGGAACGCAAACCGACCACGGAAATGCGAATTTTCAAGGCCCTGATTTCTTAGCGGGGATTGAAAGGAACGACGCTTTTTCCCCTCCTCTCCGAGGAGGGGTGCCGCCGGAGGCGGCGGGGTGGTGCGGGCCCAAACTGAACCACCCCGTCTGCTTCGCAGCCACCCCTCCTTGAAAAGGAGGGGAAAGACAACTGCGCCAGACTGGAGTATCGAATCGTGACAAGAAAACTAGGCATTGCTGCAGCTCAGCTTGGAGCGGTCAACCTCGCCGATTCGCGGGAGACCGTGGCAAAGCGCCTCGTGGAGCTGTTCCGGGAGGCGATCGGGCGCGGCGCGCGGTTCGTGGTCTTTCCCGAGCTTGCGATGACGACGTTCTTCCCGCGCTACTGGATGGAGGATCAGGACGAGGTCGATCGCAGGTTCTTCGAACCCTCGATGCCGAATCCCGTGGTGCAGCCGCTCTTCGATCTTGCCAAGCATCACGGCGTCGGCTTCTACCTGGGGTACGCCGAGCGTACCGAGGAGCAGGGCCGCATCCGGCGTTTCAATGCAGCCATACTCGTCGGACCTGACGGACGGATCGTCGGCAAGTACCGGAAAGTTCATCTGCCGGGGCACGCCGATCACAAGCCGCAGGCCGCGTTCCAGCACCTCGAGAAAAAATACTTCGAGGTCGGCGATCTCGGCTTCAAAGTCTGGCGCTTCCTGGACACCATCACCGGGATGCTGATCTGCAACGACCGCCGCTGGCCGGAGGCCTTTCGCGTGCTCGCCCTGCAGGGCGCCGAGATCGTCGCGCTCGGATTCAACACGCCGACCGAGAATCTGCACTATCCCGAGCCACCCGCGCTCCGCGTGCATCACCATCTGATCATGGCGCAGGCGATGGCGTTTCAGAACGCGACCTGGCTGGTCGAGACCGCGAAGTGCGGCTTCGAGGACGGGTTCCGGATGTTCGGGCATTCATTGATCGTCGCGCCGACCGGCGAGATCGCGGTGAAATCGAGCACCGAGGAGGACGAGGTGATCTTCTTCAATGCCGACATCGATCTCGCGGCAAATCTCAAGCGCACGATGTTCAACTTCGCCGCACACCGGCGACCCGAGCACTATCGCCTGATCGTCGACCGCGTCGGCGCGGAAGTGACCCCCGCAAACGACTGAAAGGCGTGGCGGCGCCCTCGAATCCTTTTGGCACTGCGGAGCACCCGCAGTCCATGCGGGCGTATCTGCGCACGCTTTCCGAGCGGGGGGCGCTTCAGGTCGTCCACTCGGCCACCGCGACCGAGTTCGAGATCGCCGCTCATCTCGCGCTTGCGGGGGACGGTCCGGCGCTCGTCTTCGCCAACATTCCGAGCCATGCGTTGCGCGTCGTCGGGAACCTGCTACCGTCCCGGGAGCGCATTGCCCTCGGATTGGCCACGACGCCGCAGGCGCTCCAGGGAAAACTGGTGCGGGCGATCCGGTCTCCGTTGCCTGGACAGTGGATCGACCGGGCACCCTGCCAGGAAGTCGCTGTGGATCGGCCCGATCTGGACGCTCTGCCCATTCCCCGCTTCTTCGAGCACGAGACCGGGCCGTATCTCACCGCCGGCGCGATCGTGGCGCGCAATCCGGACACCGGGGGCGCGAACCTCTCGTATGCGCGATTGAAGCCGCTCGGCGGGAACCGGGCGATGATCGGTATCGCGCCCAACCATCACCTCGCGGTCTATGCGCGCG
Source organism: Burkholderiales bacterium (assembly GCA_049691875.1). Lineage (GTDB taxonomy): Bacteria > Pseudomonadota > Gammaproteobacteria > Burkholderiales > SG8-39 > JAABRB01. Next base: position 4,453 of record JBAVOG010000114.1, read on the forward strand.
GCGCGGTGGCGCGGGGCGCGCGGCTCCCGATCGCCGTGACGCTCGGCAACCATCCCGCAGTGGCCATCGCGGCGGCGCTCTATCTTGGGCTGGACGAGGACGAGATGGGCGTGGCGGGCGCGCTCTTCGGAGAACCGGTCGAGCTCGCGCGCTGCGACCATGCCGCGCTCGGCGTTCCCGCGCACTGCGAGATCGTGCTCGAGGGAACGCTCGATCCAGCGGCCCGCGTCGTCGAGGGGCCGGTGTCGGAGTTCCACGGCATGTACGAATCCTATGGCGAGGGGTATGTCGTCGAGTTCTCGCGGCTCACGCGGCGCGCCGACGCGATGCTGCAGGTCATCCAGCCTGGTTACTACCCGGAACACGTGTGGATCGGCGGCGCGGCGATCGCAGCGGGCCTCGCTGTCCGGCTCGCC
>JBAVOG010000115.1:0-8559 GCA_049691875.1 Burkholderiales bacterium
GCGCGGCGTAGAGCGCAAGATCCTTCGTGCCGGCGGTGATCGGCAAGGCGAGCGGAAGCGCGATGAGCGCCGACAGGGCGCCGCCCAGGGCAAGCGCGGGAATCAGGTCTACCCGCCCACGGCCGAGCTTCACCGCCACGTAGTTGACGGCCGCTGCAACCGGGATGGCGAGCGCGATGAGGCTGCCGTCGATGCTGCCGGTGCGAAACGCGTCGTGGAACATGATGCCGATGCCGGCAGTCGCGGCCGCCATGGCCACCCAGGTCCGCCGGGGCACCCGCTCGCGCAGGACGAGCCATCCTGCCAGCGCCGCGCAGAACGGCAGCAGTCCGATGATGAACAATGTGTTCGCGACCGTCGTCAGCGAGAGCGCGAGCATGAAGCACGTGAACATCGTGGCCCACGCGCCGCCCGACACGAGCCCGGGCCAGCCCATCGCGCGTATCCTCGGCAACAGCTCGCTGCCGTTTCGTACGAGCAGGACCACGCCTACCACGATGGCGAGAAACGCCGAGCGCCAGAACGTCGCTTCCCATCCGTTCGTCACCGACGAGGCGCGTGTCAGCAGCCCCGCGATACTCCACATGCTGGCGCACAGGGCCATCGCGGCGATGCCGACTTTGTGCTGAGCGGGAGTATGAGCGGCGGAACTCATGCGGCATGCAAAGAGCCGCGATCATACGCAACCCGCGCGGAGCGTGCGCTGTCAGAGCTTCGATTCAGCGCAACGCGTGTCCGGCCGGCGACCGAGCGATGCGACTCGGGTTGCATGCACCAGCGGAGATCGAGTCACTCATCGGCCGACAGGACGCCGCGCCGGACCTGATCGAGCTCCATGGACTCGAAGAGCGCCTTGAAGTTGCCCTCGCCGAAGCCCTCGTCGCCCTTGCGCTGGATGATTTCGAAGAAGATCGGCCCGATCAGGGTCTTGGTGAAAATCTGCAGCAGCAGGCCACCGCCTGGGGCGCCGTCGACTAGCGCCCGGGTCTGCTTGAGCCGCGCAACGTCCTCGCCGTGGCCCGGAAGCCGTTTGTCGAGCAGCTCATAGTAGGTGTCGGGCGTGTCGAGAAACACGACGCCCCGGTCGCGCATCGCCTCGACCGTGGCGTAGATGTCCCCGGACGAGAGGGCAATGTGCTGGATCCCTTCGCCATGGTATTCGTCGAGATACTCCTGGATCTGTCCGGCTTTTTCCACGCCTTCTTCGTTGATCGGAATTCGGATCTTCCCGCACGGGGAGGACATCGCTTTCGATTTGACGCCGGTGACGCGCCCTTCGATGTCGAAGTAGCGCAGCTCCCGGAAGCCGAACAGCCGCTCGTAAAAGTCTGCCCATTCCTTCATTCGGCCGCGGTGGACGTTGTGGGTGAGGTGATCGACTCCCACGAGCCCGCAGCCCGTGGGGAAGGGGTCGGTACCGGGCAACGGCTCGAAATCCACGTCGTAGATGTCGATGTCGCCGATGCCGTCGTGCGCGAGACCGTGCTTGCCGCGCCACCGGTCGACAAAATAGATGAGCGAGTCGCCTACTCCCTTGATTGCCGGAATGTTGAGCTCCATCGGGCCGCTGCGACTGTCGAATCCCCACGCACCGAGCTCCAGTGCGCGTTTGTACGCCGCGGCGGCGTCCTGCACGCGAAAGGCAATGGCGCAGATCGACGGACCGTGCAGTCGCGCAAAGCGTTGCGCGAAGCTTTCCGGCTCGGCATTGACGATAAAGTTGATGCCGCCCTGGCGGTAGAGCGTGACGTTCTTGTGCCGATGACGGGCGACGGGCCGGAAGCCCAACGTCTCGAACAGCCTGCCGAGCGCCTTGGGATCGGGCGCGGCGTACTCGACGAATTCGAATCCGTCCGTGCCCATGGGGTTGTCCCATAGCGGAGTATTCATGTGCGTGTCTCCTTGGCCGGTCGAAGCTGGTTTCGACGCATCCGCACCGCGGGGAATTGCTGCAGGCGGCGCGTGACCACCTCGCAGGCCTCGCCTATCCTGGTTTGTGCTTCGGTGTCGTGCCGAATACCGCCGCGTGGACCTCGAAAAGGTGGCTGTCCGCGATGCCGTGCGCAACGAGCTCCGCGCAGGTCTGGCGCAGATAATCCGCCGAAGACCCGATCATTCCTTTGCCTTGCTTGATCGCGCCGGCGATCCTGTCGAGTGGCACCTTCCCGGCATACCAGGGATGCGAGCGGTCGACGACGAACGTGATCGCATCGATCGTGTCGTCCGCGTCGCGCACGCGAACCCAACGCGGCATGTATACGCCGGTCACCATCTCCCGGCACCAGAGGAGGCGAAGCTCGTCCACCGCCTTGGCGGCCTCGAGGCGATACGCAACGCCCTGGCAGCGACCGCCGCGGTCGAGCCCGAGCATCATGCCGGGCGCATCCGGAGTGCCGCGACCGAATATCGACCACAGGCAATACCGCCGGTGATAGCCGTAAACCGTGGCGAGGCGGCGTTGCGTGTAATGGACGAGCGGATTCCAGATCAGTGACCCGTAGCCGAACACCCAGACGTCGCGCCCGCGAGGGTGCCGCGCCAGCACGCTTTCGATCGACGCTTCGAGCTCCTGGTCCGAGAGCAGCCGCGGCGCGTAACCGCAAGCAATGATCGCCTTGCGAATGCGACCGGTTTCCAGGTCGTTGCGGGTGATTGTCAAGGGAGTGGAGAATCGGTTTGCCGGATATTACCGCGCGCGCCCGGAGCGCACGCGCGGGCCTACGGTTGCGGCGTGGGGCGAGTGCCTGGCGGGATCTCCACGCCGGGCGTAGCGCGCGCAATCGCATCGAGTTCGTGCAGACGCGGATCCCGGATCCCCGCCGCGGCGAGCCCCTCCACGGTCTGACGCAGGTAGTCGATCCCGTTGCCGAACTTCCCGTTGCCGTGCCGGAGTATGTCCACGATACGTTCGGGCGGGAGCCTACCCGCGTAGCCCGACCTGTGCCGGTTCACCACGAACGCCAGCGCGCGAAACGATTTGTCTCCCTGGGTCGTGTGGACCCAGCGCGGCGCATACGATCCGAGCAGCATTTCGCGACGCCATAGCAACCGCAACTCGCCTTCGGCGAGGCGCGCGGGGATCCGGTAGGCAACTCCCGGGCAGCAGCCGCCGCGATCCAGGCCGAGCACCAGGCCGGGCTGCTCGAGCGTGCCGCGATTGATGCGCGACCAGAGGCAGAAGCTGCGGTGGTATCCGCGCACCGTCGCGACGACACGTGCGTCGTAATCGAGTACCGGGTTCCACACCAGCGAGCCATAGGCAAAGAGCCAGACGTCCGGCGTGCGATGGGGTGATGCGAGCGTCTCCTGAAGCGTCGCTTCCAGCGTTGCTTCCGACAGAAGATGCGCAGCGAGCGGTGTCCCCTCGAGCGCGCGCCGCACCCGATTGTTTTCCAGATCGAGGCGGCGCAGTCCCGGATTCGCCGTGCCGGGCCCGATTGCTGGAAGATCGGTCATGGGCGCGTGCGTCCCGGCAATGTCGTCGGCGCCATTACGGTTGGTCAACGGTTCACTCCTTGGCACCCAGAACGAGAAAGGCACCGTTCGCCTGCGCGATCTGCTCGGTGTCCCGCCACACCTGGCAATTGGCAAAGGCCATGCGTCGTCCGACCCGGAGCAGGTGGACGCGTGCCTCGACCCAGTCGCCGGGCCGCGCGTTGCCGGCGAAGTCGACCGCCAGGCTGGTGGTCACGACCTTCAGTTCCGGTTCGCGTGCCAGGCTGCACGCCATCCCCATCGCGAAATCGGCCAGCGTGCAGATCATGCCGCCGTGGACGATGTCGCGGCGGTTGCGGTGCTTGTCGGCGATGCGCAGGCCGATGGTGACGTGGCCTTGCTCCCGCCTCATGTAGAGGGGGCCGACGAGGTCGTTGAATCGACTGATGCGCTCGAGTGGCTTGAATGCCGGTGGGACGTCCCCTACGCTCACGCCGCCGCCTTCTCCGGGGCACCGCCCGCCACCCGAAACCGCGCGAGCAGCTCGGCCTCGTGCGCCTTCGCTTTCTCGAGGTGACTTGTCTTGACCGGACCGAAGCCGCGGATCTCCTCCGGAATGCTGACAATGGCGACGGCCGTCGCGTGATTATCGCGACTCAGACCGGCGAGAATCTCCTCGAGCGCCCGCTCGTAATCGACAATGAGTTCACGCTCGCGGCGCCGCTCCTCGCTGTACCCGAAGAAGTCGAGCGCCGTGCCGCGCAGCCCCTTGAGTCGCGCGAGGAGCCCGAAAACGGACATCATCCAGGGGCCGAAAGCGCGTTTGCGGGGCTCGCCCGTCACCGGATCCGGCCTTGCGATGAGCGGCGGCGCGAGATGGAATCGCAGCTTGAAGTCGCCCTCGAAAGCGCCGTCGACGCGCTGCATGAATTCGGGCCGCGTGAAAAGCCGCGCGACTTCGTACTCGTCCTTGTAGGCGAGCAGCTTGAAATAGTAGCGCGCCACGGCCTCGGTCAGGCGCGTGCCGCCGACGCGATCGGCCTCGACTTGACGGACGCGATTCACGAGCTTGCGGTAGCGCTCGGCGTACGCTGCGTCCTGGTATCCGGTCAGGAACTCCGCACGCCGTGCGACGAGCTCGTCCAGAGTGCGCGACACGCGATGCGAGATCGGGATGATGTCTGCGGGGGTCGCCACCTTTTCGACTGCCTTGGGTTGATGCGCCATGCGGCGGCCCCAGGTAAATGCCTTCCGGTTCGATTCGACCGCCACGCCATTCAGCTCGATGGCGCGCTCGATCGCCGCGGCCGCGACCGGTACGAGGCCCTTCTGCCACGCATAGCCGAGCATGAAGAGGTTGGTGGCGATGGCGTCGCCCATCAGTGCGGTGGCGATACGGGTGCCGTCCACGAAATCCGCGCTCCCTGCGCCGACCGCACCCTTCAGTTCCGATTGCATGTCCCCACCGGGAAAGGTCCAATCGGGATTGCGCGTGAAGTCGGCGGTGGGAACCTCCGCGCTGTTGATGACGAGCCGGGTGCGCGCGACCTGCATCTTGGCGAGTGCTTCGCTGCCTGCCGCGACGAGCATGTCGCAACCCAGCACGAGATCCGCTTCGCCTGCGGCGATGCGCACCGCGTGAATGTCCTCCGGCCGGCGTCCGACGCGGATGTGGGACGTCACGGCGCCGTTCTTTTGCGCGAGCCCGGTCATGTCGAGCACCGAGACGCCCTTTCCTTCGAGATGCGCGGCCATGCCGAGCAGCGCACCGATGGTGACCACGCCGGTTCCGCCTACGCCCGTCACGAGAATGTTGTACGGCGCAGCGATCGCGGGCAGAGTCGGTTCCGGCAGGTCCGGCCAGGATTCGGCACCCGTCGCCAGCGCCTTGCCGCGCCGCGGACGGCCGCCTTCGACCGTGACGAACGAGGGGCAGAATCCGTTCACGCAGGAAAAGTCCTTGTTGCACGCCGACTGGTTGATCACGCGCTTCCTGCCGAATTCGGTCTCGAGGGGCTCGACCGCGACACAGTTCGACTTGATACCGCAGTCGCCGCAGCCCTCGCACACGAGCTCGTTGATGAACGCGCGCTTCTGCGGATCGGGGAATGTGCCGCGCTTGCGCCGGCGGCGCTTCTCGGCGGCGCAGGTCTGGTCGTAAACGAGTGCCGACACGGCTGAATGTGCGGCGGACCAGTCGCGCACCTGGCGCTGAATGCGGTCGAGCTGGTCGCGGTGGTGCACCGCCACGCCCGGCGCGAATCCCTGGCGGGCGCCGTACTTGTACGGCTCGTCCGTCACGACGACGATTTTCTCGACGCCCTCAGCTGCGAGCTGGCGCGTGATCTGCGGCACGCTGAGCTGCCCGTCGACCTGCTGCCCGCCGGTCATCGCCACGGCGTCGTTGTAGAGGATCTTGTAAGTGATGGGCACTTGTGCGGCGATCGCCGCACGAATGGCGAGCAATCCCGAGTGAAAGTAAGTGCCGTCGCCGAGGTTCGCGAAGATGTGCTGCGTCTCGGTGAACGGCGCCTGGCCGATCCATGGCACGCCTTCCGCGCCCATGTGAGTGAACGTCGCAGTCTCCCGATCCATCCACACCGCCATGAAGTGGCAGCCGATCCCCGCAGTGGCGCGACTGCCTTCCGGCACGCGGGTCGACGTGTTGTGCGGACATCCGGCGCAGAAGTACGGCGTGCGCGCGACCGTCACGCGCGGCGTGGCGAGAGCCTTTTCCTTCGCTTCGAGGAACGCGAGCCGCGCCTTGATGCGGTCCGACGTGTAGAAGCGCGCGATGCGCGATGCGATTGCGCGGCCGATGCGCGCGGGCGAGAGCTCGGATGCCGCCGGCAGCAGCCATTCGCCGTGCGGCAACGCCCACTCGCCCTTCTCGTCGAATTTGCCGATCACCCTGGGACGAACGTCCTCGCGCCAGTTGTACAGCTCCTCCTTCACCTGGTACTCGAGGAACTGGCGCTTCTCCTCGACTACGAGTATCTCCTCGAGCCCCTGCGCGAAGCGGCGCACGCCTTCCGATTCGAGCGGCCAGATCATTCCGCACTTGTAGAGCCGGATGCCGATCTCTGCGGCGAGCCGCTCGTCGATGCCGAGGTCCTCCAGGGCCTGACGCACGTCCATGTAGGATTTGCCGGAAGTGATGATTCCCAGCCGTGGCCGCGGGCTGTCGATCACGATGCGGTTGAGATCGTTTGCGCGGCAATACGCGAGCGCGGCGTAGAGCTTGTGGTGCAGCAGGCGCTCTTCCTGGACGAGAAAGGGGTCCGGCCAACGGATGTTGAGCCCGTCAGGCGGCATCATGAAATCCATTGGGATCAATGACTTGACGCGATCCGGATCGACGTGGACCGACGCCGAGCTTTCGACGATGTCCGAGACGCACTTGAACCCGACCCAGCAGCCCGAGTAGCGCGACATCGCGAAACCGTGCACGCCCAGGTCGAGATACTCCTGGACCGACGCCGGGTAGAGCAGCGGCATCATCACCGCCTTGAAGACGTGATCGGTCTGATGCGGCAGCGTCGAGGATTTTGCGGCGTGATCGTCTCCGGCCAATGCGAGCACGCCGCCGTAACGCGACGTTCCCGCAGCGTTTGCATGCCGGAATACGTCGCCGCAGCGATCCACGCCAGGCCCCTTTCCGTACCACATCCCGAATACGCCAGCGTGCTTGGCGCCCTCGAAGAGGTTGACCTGCTGCGTTCCCCAGACGGCGGTTGCCGCGAGGTCCTCGTTGATGCCGGGCCGGAAGGCGATGTGCTGCCGCTCGAGATGCGCCCGGGCGGCCGACATCGCCTGATCGAGGCCGCCGAGCGGCGATCCGCGATATCCGGAGACGAATCCGGCCGTGTCCAGGCCGGCCCTGGCGTCCCGCTCCCGCTGCAACAGCGCGAGCCGCACGAGCGCCTGAATGCCGGTCAGATAGATCCGGCCGCGGTCGAGGGTGTACTTCTGGTCAAGGGTGACGTCCGCGAGCGGCGGGCGGGCAAGCTGGGGCTCAGCTACGGCGGTCATGCAAACTCCTCGAGCTACTCGTTACGATCACCCGTTCTCGCGTGTGGCAAGAACGGCACCGTTCGGCCGCAGACGGAATTTTGTTCGGCGCGGACGAATATCGTCGCAGAGGACAGCCCATTCTACCCGGTGGTGCTGAGCGACTGTTCGGGCGTATTTCCGGCGCCTCGTGCGGATGCGCGCTTCACGGTCGGGATACGCTTTCACGCTGGCGTGGAATTGATTCGACATCCGCCGTCTAGTCGCGTTTTGGTGGGGCGAACCAAGGTCTATCCCCTCCAATCGATGAGGGGAAAGACCAACTCGGCCCGAGGTGCCGGGCACTGCGCTCGGCCGCCCGTGCTTGCGTGGCTCCGGGGGAAGGCTTCGCCGCAGCGCACAATCCCGCGTCGAGCGTTTGACACCACCCTGAAAACGAAGCAAAATTGCATGTTTCGCTGGGAGGGGTTCCCGAGCGGTCAAAGGGAGCAGACTGTAAATCTGCCGGCTCTGCCTTCGAAGGTTCGAATCCTTCCCCCTCCACCAAAGGATGCGGGTGGAGGCGAGCGGACCGGCACCACGCGAGTGAAGACCAGGCGGATGAAGACCAAGCGGGTGAAGACCAAGCGGGTGTAGCTCAATGGTAGAGCAGAAGCCTTCCAAGCTTATGACGAGGGTTCGATTCCCTTCACCCGCTCCATTCGAAGCCGGATGCGGGCGGGGCGCAGGGATAGCGTGACGAATGGACGCCTCACCGATCAACCATTAGAACAAGCCACTGAACAAACATGCCGATGTAGCTCAGTGGTAGAGCACTCCCTTGGTAAGGGAGAGGTCGAGCGTTCAATCCGCTCCATCGGCACCAGGATTTCGGACAACGGCAACACGGGCAACACCGGCAACGCGGGAGTCAACCGACCATGGCAAAAGCAAAATTTGAGCGCAAGAAGCCGCACGTGAACGTGGGGACGATCGGACACGTTGATCACGGGAAGACGACGCTGACGGCGGCGCTGACGCACGTGCTGGCCAAGAAGTACGGGGGCGAGGCGAAGGACTACGCGCAGATTGATGCGGCGCCGGAGGAGAAGGCGCGCGGGATCACGATCAACA
>JBAVOG010000116.1:0-1564 GCA_049691875.1 Burkholderiales bacterium
ATGCGTTCCCATGTCGCAGTTGAGAACACGCCGCGCCCCGAATGCGAAACGGTGAGTAGGTAAGCACAGGTTGGATCAAACCCAACGGCAATTAGTTCTACAGCGCAAGGTTGAGGTTGCGTAAACCAGCCAATTTGGCGAATCTGTGGTTCTCTTGGCCCCGTCACGGAGGACCTGGCATGGATGCCGATCAGATTCGTCGTTTGAAGCCGATGCTGACCAAATACTTGAAGCAGTTTGAGGATTGTTTTGACCGGCGGGATACACGAGCGTACCTGCCGGTGTATGTCGAGGGTCAGTTGTCGAACTTGTCGGAAAAGAGTTGCGAACCGATCGCCCTGGCCGCCGGGGTGCCGCCGCGGAATTTGCAGGAGTTTCTGGCCCACTATGCGTGGGACGAGGGCCGGGCGCGGCAGCGTTTGCAACAGATCGTGCAACGGGAGCATCAGGGCCCGCACACGATCGGCGTGGTGGATGAAACGAGCGACGTGAAGCAAGGGGACAAGACGCCCGGAGTCCAGCGGCAGTGGTGCGGCACGCGCGGCAAGACGGAGAATTGCATCGTCACGGTGCATCTGGGTTATGCCCAGGGAGATTTCCATTGTCTCTTGGATGGCGACCTGTTTCTGCCCGAGTCATGGGCGGCGAACCGAGAGCGGTGCCGCGCAGCGGGCATTCCCGACGAGGTGGAGTACCGGCCGAAATGGCAAATCGCCTTGGACCTCTTGGACCGTGCTCGCGCTCACGGCATGACCTTCGATTGGCTCACCGTTGACGAAGGCTACGGCGGAAAACCCGAGTATTTGCGGCGATTGGACCGCCGCGAGCAGATGTTTGTCGCCGAAGTGCCCAAGACCTTCACGGGTTGGATCACGCCGCCGCGGGTGACCACCAGGCCGTTCCGACGGGGGCGGGGACGCGGCCGCAAGACACCCCGGCTCTCGTCCAGCAGCCGGAGAGCGATCAGCGTGGAGCACATGCTCCACTACAGCCCGGTCCTCCGCGATCAGCCGTGGGTGAAGTACCGCGTGAAGGATGGCGAGAAAGGTCCGCAAGTCTGGGAAGTCAAACACACGCTGATCACGATGAAGGATGAACAGGGCCTGCCTGGCCCGCGACTGCACCTGGTGATCGCCCGCAATGCCTTGGATCCCAGCGAAATCAAATACTTCGTCAGCAACGCCCCGCCGGACACGAGCGTGCAGGTGCTCTTGCTGGTGGCCTTCTCGCGCTGGCGCGTGGAACGCTGTTTTGAAGACCAGAAGCAGGAAGTTGGGCTCGATCAATGGGAGGGCCGCCGCTGGCTGGGCTTGCAACGGCACTTGATCCTGACGGCGATCAGCTACTTATTCCTGGCCCGCACGAAAGAACAACTGCGGGGGAAAAAAACCAGAGTTGACCGTCTGCCAGATCCACCGCGCCCTCGGCGCACTGGTCCGCAGTTGGTGGCTGAGCGGACGAGCTTCCCCCGCACTCCTCGACGACGCTGCCAAGACCATCCAGCATTGGCAACAACGTAACGTCACGGCCCGCAAGTTCCACACCCAGAGAACCCGCACAAAAC
>JBAVOG010000117.1:0-1733 GCA_049691875.1 Burkholderiales bacterium
CCGTCGAGCGGGTAGTCCGGATGCGGCGCGATGCCCGCCGCCGCGAGGAACGTCGCCGCCCAGTCCATCGTGATCGACAGCTGGGGCGTCACGCCACCGGCACCGATCACGGCGGGCCAGCGCGCGATCTGCGGGACGCGGATGCCGCCTTCCAGCAGGTCCATCTTCGCGCCGACGAACGGCCACGTGTCCGAGAAGCGCTCGCCGCCGTTGTCGCTCGTGAACACGACCAGCGTGTTCTCCCGCGCACCCGACCCGTCGATTGCGTCGAGGATCTTGCCGATCCCCTCGTCCATGTGGTTGAGCATGGTGCGGTAGATCTCGAGCGAGCCGCCGTCGGGGTGGTGGATCGCGCCGTGGATCCGCTTCGCCTCGTCCGCATCGGCGCGTGTTTCCCAGGGCCAGTGCGGCGCCGTGTAGTGCACGCTCAATGCGAACGGCGATTTCGCCGCGGTTCGGGTGATGAAAGCCGCCGCGTGGTCCGTGATCAAGTCAGTCGCGTAGCCGATGCGCTCGACCTCTTTGTCGTTCTCGTAGAGGTCGTGTTCCCCGGCCCGGCCGCAGTGGGTAAAGTAGTCGATGCCGCCACCCAGCGGCCCGAAGGACTCGGTGTATCCGCTCCTCAAGGGTCCGAAGTGCGGTGGATAACCCAGATGCCACTTCCCCGAGAGCGCGGTGACATAACCCGCGTCGCGCAACAGGGATGGAAAGGTCGGATGCGCGGGCGGCAGTCCGAGATCGTCGCGCCCGCGGGCCTGCGCGGTGATGGGCTCTTCCGCCGCCCCGCGCAGCCGGTACTGGTAGCGCCCGGTGATCATCGCGAACCGCGTCGGCGAGCACACGGGTGAGTTCGAGTAGGCGTCGGTGAAACGCAGCCCTTCGGCGGCCATCCGATCGAGCACCGGCGTCGCGTGCGCGCGTGCGTCGTAGCAGCCGAGATCCGCATAGCCGAGATCGTCTGCGACGATGAAGACGAAGTTGGGTTGCGTGCCCCGCTTGCTCATGCGTGCTTCCTCCTTGTGCCGGCGGCGCCGATGATCCGCCTGGAATGTCCGCACCCGCCTCTCAGGCGAGCGCACCGATCAGCGCACCGGCGCCGATGAACCACAGCGGGTTGAGCTTGGTCGTGGACGCGAGCGACGCGGTCACCATTGCGATGGCGAGCGTCGTTCCGCTGCCTGCCGTTCCCTTCGTCAGTATAAAGCCGCTGGCCAGCACGAGGCCTACTGTGATCGGCGCCAGTCCCTCCTTCGTCGCGCGCAGCCACGGCGCGTCCCGCGCTTTGAGGTCGGCGCTTACCGCGAGATAGGCGAGCAGGGACGACGGCAAGCAGAACGCAATGAGCGCCGCGATGCCGAGCCCGGGCCCGCCGACTGCCTGTCCGATGAGCGTCATCACGAGCACGTTCGGCCCCGGCGCTGCCTGGCTCAGTGCGACGGCGGTCGCGAATTCCGTGCCGGTCATCCATCCGTGTTCGGTCACGACCAGTCGGTACACATCGGGGAGCACCGCGTGCGCGCCACCAATCGACACCAGCGACAGCACCGCAAGCTGGCCGAGCAACGTCGCCGCCGCGCCGAACGCTTCCAAGTTATCGCTCCGCCCGCCAGGCGATCCACACGCCGAGCGGCGCCAGGACGAGCACCACCAGCGGCAGCGGAAGTGCCGCGAGCGCGATTGCCGCAAAGCTCGCCGCGCCGAACAGGATGACCAGCGGTCGCGGCTGCAGGGAG
>JBAVOG010000118.1:0-17055 GCA_049691875.1 Burkholderiales bacterium
GCCCGTGTCCGTCCCGGTCGCCACCGGGGCGAGCCGTGCCGCGACCGCCGCCGCCGAGCCGCCCGAACTGCCTCCAGCGACCCGATCCGTGTTCCAGGGGTTCCGCACCGGTCCGAACCAGGATGTCTCGCTCGACGAGCCCATCGCGAACTCGTCCATGTTCGTCTTGCCCAGGATCACCGCGCCCGAGTCGTTGAATCGCTCGATGACGTGCGCGTCGTATGGAGACACGAAGGACGCCAGCATCCGCGATCCGCAGGTGCTCGGCCACCCCTTCGTCACGAAGATGTCCTTGTGCGCTACCGGGATGCCCGTGAGGGGCTGCGCGCGCCCGGCGGCAATGCGCGCATCGGCCGCGCGCGCCTGCTCGAGGCTGCGATCGGGGTCCACAGTAATGAACGCATTCAATCCCTTATCGAACCGGGCGATCCGCTCGATGCAGTGCTCGGTGAGCTCGACGCTCGAAAACTTCCGCGCGGCGAGCGCCGCCGCGAGCTCGGCGAGGGAGGCGTCGATCACTCGATGACCTTGGGAACCAGGTAGAGCCCCGCCTCGACCTTGGGGGCAACCGCCTGGAAGGCCTCACGCTGGTCGCGCTCGCGGACCTCGTCCGCACGCAGCCTGACCGTCACGTCGCGGGCGTGCGCCATCGGCTCGATCCCCGCGGTGTCCACGGCGCTCATCGCCTCGATCAGCGCAAAGATGCGGTTCAGGTCCGCCTGCACGGTGGCAGCCTCTGCATCCGTCACGGCAATGCGGGCGAGGTGGGCGATCCGTTTGACCTGCTCGAGTGGTAGAGACATGAATTTTTCCGCTTAAACAATCGTTTGGATGCGGTATTATAGCGACTCCTTTCAATATCCCGCGCAAGGGAAGGGGTCCATGTTTGGATTTTTGAGAGCGTATTTCTCCGACGATCTCGCCATCGACCTGGGTACCGCGAACACGTTGATCTACGTGCGCGGCAAAGGCATCGTGCTCGATGAGCCGTCGGTCGTCGCGATTCGGCAGGAAGGTGGTCCGAGCGGCAAGCGAACGATTCAGGCAGTCGGCAAGGAAGCGAAGATGATGCTCGGCAAAGCACCGGGCAGCATCACGGTCATCCGGCCGATGAAGGACGGCGTCATTGCGGACTTCACCGTGACCGAGCAGATGCTCAAGCAGTTCATCAAGAAGGTGCATGTGTCGCGCCTGCTCTCGCCTTCGCCGCGCATCATCATCTGCGTGCCGTGCGGCTCGACTCAAGTCGAGCGGCGCGCCATCCGCGAGTCGGCGATCGGCGCGGGCGCGTCGCAGGTCTACCTGATCGAAGAGCCGATGGCGGCAGCGATCGGCGCAGATCTACCGGTCGCCGAGGCGACCGGCTCGATGGTCGTCGACGTAGGGGGTGGCACCACCGAAGTCGGAGTCATCTCGCTCGGCGGAATGGTGTATTCGGGCTCCGTGCGCGTCGGCGGCGACAAGTTCGACGAGGCGATCATCAACTACATCCGGCGCAACTACGGGATGCTGATCGGCGAGGCGACCGCCGAGATGATCAAGAAGGAGATCGGATCCGCGTTCCCCGGTTCGGAAGTGCGCGAGATCGAGGTGAAGGGCCGCAATCTCGCCGAGGGCATCCCGCGCAGCTTCACGATCTCGTCGAACGAAATCCTCGAGGCGCTGACCGAGCCGCTCAACCAGATCGTCTCGTCCGTCAAAACGGCGCTCGAGCAGACGCCGCCCGAGCTCGGCGCCGACATCGCGTCGAAGGGGCTCGTGCTCACCGGCGGCGGAGCGCTCTTGCGCGATCTCGATCGCCTGCTAATGGAGGAGACCGGACTGCCCGTGATCGTTGCGGACGATCCGCTCTCGTGTGTGGTGCGCGGCTCGGGCAAGGCGCTCGAGCGCATGGACAAGCTCGGCAGCATTTTCACCAGCGACTGAGACCTATCTCGCAAGTCGACTGCCGTCGCGAGCGGGGGGATATACAAGGGGCTGGCCACTTGTCCGTCTGGGGATTTACAAGGGGCGGGAAGGGGTGTGGGGGCCCCTTCCTTTCCCCCCGCGCCCCCTTGTTCGTACATCCCTTCTTGCATGATGAACGATGACGGTAATTTCGGGATAACTCCTAGAAATGGAAAGGCAGACGCCGCAGTTCTTTCATCGCGGCCCCACCCCGCTCGCTCGGCTCGGGTTCTTCGTCGTGCTCTCCATTCTGCTGATGGTGCTTGACGCGCGCTTTCGCTATGCGGAGCCGCTCAGGCAGGTGCTCGCGCTGGCGGCGTACCCGATCCAGCAGCTCGCCACCGCACCGGTCACCGCGCTTGCGGACCTTGCCGAGTTCTTCGCCAGCCGCACCCTCCTGCAGCGCGAAAACGCGGCGTTGCGGGAAGAACAGCTCAAGCGCGCGCCGGACCTGCTCACGCTCGAGGCACTCAAGGCCGAAAACGCCGAGCTGCGCAAGACCCTGGCCGCGCGACCCAGAGCGCCCGAGGAGGCGATCTTCGCCGAAGTCGTCTACGCGGGGCGTGATCCGTTCGCGCGCACTGTGATGGTCGACAAGGGAAGCCAGCAGGGCATCCAGCTCGGGCAGCCCGTCATCGATTCCGCCGGCGTGCTCGGACAGGTGACACGGGTGCACCCGCTGCTCGCCGAGGTGACGCTCATCGTCGACAAGGATCACCCGGTTCCCGTGCAGGTCGTGCGTAGCGGAGTGCGGGGCATCGTGTACGGCTCCGGCGACGGCGTGACGCTCGAACTGCGCCACATGGCAACGAACGCCGACGTTGAGGTGGGCGACGTGCTGGTGACTTCGGGAATCGACGAGGTGTACCCCGCGGGCCTCCCGGTAGCCAGGGTGACCCAGGTCGATCGCGACACCGCGCTCGCCTTCGCGAACATCGTCTGCGAGCCCAGCGCCGGCGTCAATCACCACCGCCAGGTCCTGGTGCTCAATCGAGCCGAGCCGATCCCGCCGCCTCCGCAGGTTGCGAAACCTTCCGGCCGCACCGCGGTCAAGGGCAAACGGACGCGGAAAAGCCAGTGATCCAGACGATTGCCCAACGCGAGCACATCCTGCTGCCGGTGAAGGTGGGCTTCATGGTGCTCTCCGTCATCGTAGCGCTGATGTTCAACCTGCTGCCCTGGCGCGACCTGCGCGGGGTCCCGGACCTGCTGGCGCTGGTGATCGCGTTCTGGTGCATCCACCAGCCGCGCCGGATGGGAATCGGCATTGCGTGGCTGCTCGGACTCGTCATGGACGCCGCAAACGGCACGTTGATCGGCCAGCATGCGCTCGCCTACACCGTGATCGCGTACGGCGCCCACTGGCTGCACCGCCGGATTCCCTGGTTTCCGATCTGGCAGCAGGCGCTGCACGTGCTGGTCCTGCTTCTCGCGAGCCAGGCGGTGATGCTCGTCGCGCGCATGGCGGCCGGCGGAACGTTCCCCGGCTGGTCGTTCTTTTCGGGCAGCATCATCGCAGCTGCGCTGTGGCCCGTCGTGACACATGTCCTGCTCGCGCCGCAGCGGCGGCCCGAGCACGTGGACGAGAATCGTCCGATCTGAAATGAGCACCGGATCGATAGGCCGCAACCTTTTCACCTCGCGGTCGCGCGGCATGGGCGGCCGGCTCGGCTCGGGCGGGCTCGCCGAATACCGCGATCCAGAGCGCGAAGTGCGGCGCTTCCACGTGCGGCTCGCGGTCGCCGGCGCGCTGGTTCTCGTCGCGTTCGGCGTTCTGTTCGCCCGCTTCGTCTACCTTCAAGTCATCCAGCATGCGTACTATCACACGAAGGCGGAGGACAACCGGATCTCGATCGTTCCGCTGC
The DNA here is from genome assembly GCA_049691875.1 of Burkholderiales bacterium. Classification (GTDB taxonomy): domain Bacteria; phylum Pseudomonadota; class Gammaproteobacteria; order Burkholderiales; family SG8-39; genus JAABRB01. The sequence continues at coordinate 3,813 of JBAVOG010000118.1, forward strand.
CGCCCAATCGCGGGCTGATCCTGGATCGCAACGGGATCGTTCTGGCGCGCAACCAGTCCGCGTACACGCTGGAGGTCCAACTCGACCAGGTCGACGACGTCGACGCACTAGTCGATTCGCTGTCCGGCGTCGTCGACATTCCGCCCCGCGATCGCAAGCGATTCAAGAAGCTGCGCGAGGAGATGCGGGGCGCAGAGACCCTGCCCATCAAGACCCGGCTGACGGACGTGGAAGTGGCGCGGTTTGCCGCGAACGCTTACCGCTACCCCGGCGTGGCGATCAAGGCGCGCCTCTTCCGCGAGTATCCGTTCGGCGAGGTCGCTTCCCATGCGCTCGGCTACATCGGCCGGATCAATGACCGTGACCTTGCCTGGCTCGAAAGTCGCGACCTCGGCGCGAACTACAAGGGCACGGACTTCATGGGCAAGACCGGCATCGAGCAGAGCTACGAGCAGGAGCTGCACGGTACGACCGGTTCGGCGCACGTTGAAATCGACGCGGGCGGACACGGCGTCCGGACCCTCTCCTCGCGTCCGCCGACCGCAGGCAACAGTCTGGTACTCACCCTCGACGTCAAGCTCCAGCAGGTCGCGGAGCGGGCGTTCGGAAACTACCGCGGCGTGCTGGTCGCGATCGAGCCCTCCACCGGCGGGATCCTTGCATTCGTGAGCCGCCCCGGATACGACCCGAACCTTTTCGTGGACGGAATCGATCCGCAAAGCTGGGAGCGGCTGGTGAACGATCCGGACAAGCCGCTCAGCAATCGCGCCTTGAACGGAGCCTACCCGCCCGGATCGACCTTCAAGCCGTTCATGGCGCTGATGGCGCTCGAGCTCGGGAAGCGCACGCCGGAGTATGCGATCAGCGATCCGGGCTTTTTCGCGCTTCCCGGACAGGATCACCGCTATCGCGACTGGAAGGTCGGCGGTCACGGCATGGTGGACCTGCACAAGTCGATCGTGATCTCGTGCGACACCTACTACTACCGGCTCGCGGCCGACACCGACATCGACAAGCTGCACGATTTTCTTGCGCAGTTCGGATTCGGCGCCAAGTCCGACATCGACGTTCGGGGCGAGCACATCGGACTGTTGCCATCGCGCGCCTGGAAGATGAAGCGGTTCGGGCAGCGGTGGTACGCCGGCGATTCGATCTCGGTGGGGATCGGGCAGGGCTACAACCTCGCGACCCCGCTTCAGCTCGCCCAGGCCACGGCGATCCTGGCGAACGACGGCGTGGTGTACCGGCCGCACCTGGTGCGAGAGCTAGTCGACATCGTCACCGGAGAGCGGCGCAAGATAGATCCCGAGCCAGTCCGCACCATTCCTCTAAATCCGAAATGGTTGCAGGTCGTGAAGTCCGCAATGGTCGACGTCACGCGCCCGGGGGGCACCGCCGCGCGGGCCGGCGCGGGCGCCGAGTACACCTTCGCAGGCAAGACCGGGACGGCGCAGGTGATCGCGATGAAGCAGGACGAGAAATACGACGAGAAGAAAGTCGCCGAGCGTCACCGCGACCATGCGCTCTTCATCTCCTTCGCTCCCGCGGATTCCCCGCGCATCGCGCTTGCCGTGCTCGTCGAGAACGGCGGCCATGGGAGCGCGACCGCCGCGCCGATCGCCCGCATCGTGCTCGATTACTACCTGCTCGGCAAGGTGCCCGATCAGGCGCCCGCGCTCGATCCAGACGCTCCGGAGGAAGGGTGATCGCGCGGCTCTGGCAACGATTCGCCGGCAACATTGACGGCGTGCTGCTGGCGATCGTCGCGCTCATCGTCACGGTGGGGATGTTCACCCTGTACAGTGCGACGAACGAGAGCTCGATTCGCATAACCTCGCAGCTCGTGAACCTCGCGGTCGCGCTTGCCGCGATGTGGATCGTGGCGCAGGTGCCGACCCAGACCCTGCTGCGGTCCGCGGTGCCCGTGTATCTGGTCGGGCTTGGGCTGCTGGTCGCGGTTGCGGTCGGAGGCGACGTCGTGAACGGCGCGCGCAGGTGGCTGCACGTGGGTGTCACGCGCTTCCAGCCCTCCGAGATGATGAAGATCGCGATGCCCCTGATGCTGGCCTGGTACTTCCACCGCCGGGCTGCGACTCTGCGCATGGGAGACTACCTGATCGCCACGGTGCTGCTCGCGATACCGGTTGCGCTGATCGTGCGACAGCCCGATCTCGGGACCGCGCTGCTCGTGGTGGCAACCGGCTCCTATGTGATTTTCCTGGCCGGCCTGTCGTGGCGAATCATCGTCGGTCTCGTGATCGCCGGCGCCGCAAGCCTGCCGCTCGTCTGGACGCTGCTGCACGACTATCAGAGACGCCGCATCCTGACGATGCTCGACCCGAGCCAAGACCCGCTCGGCGCGGGATACCACACGATACAGGCCACGATCGCGGTCGGATCGGGGGGGCTGGACGGCAAGGGCTGGTTGAATGGAACTCAGGCCCATCTCGAATTCATCCCGGAACGGCACACCGATTTCATCTTTGCGGTGTTCTCCGAGGAGTTCGGACTCGCCGGCACCAGTCTGCTGCTCATCCTCTATGTCGCGCTGATCGCGCGCGGATTGATGATCGCCGCGAGTGCGCCGACGCCATTTTCGCGCCTCCTTGCCGGCAGCGTCACGCTGATCTTCTTCACCTACGCATTCGTGAACATGGGAATGGTGAGCGGCATCCTTCCGGTGGTCGGCGTGCCGCTGCCGTTCATCTCGTACGGCGGCACTGCGCTGGTGACGCTCTTCCTCGGGATCGGCATCCTGATGAGCGTCGCGCGGGAGCGCAAGCTGATGCAGACCTGAGCAGGACCTGGGCGTGAGGGTCGTGAAACGGGAAGTGACGCGCGACGCTCCCCGCGTTGCATGGTTGGGCGCGTTGCTGTTGGTCGCGGCCGTTCTTTGCGGGGGGTGCTCGAGCACCCCCAAGAGCCCTGAATCGAGCGGCCGCGGCGGTGGCGGCTACTACCTCGACGACGGCCCCGGGGGCAATCCCCCGCGCAGCCTGGAGAGCATTCCCGACGCGGTGCCCAGATCGGAGCCGCTCAATCTTGCCGCAAGCCGGCCCTACAGCGTCTTCGGGCGCGGCTACGTGCCGATGACGTCGCTCGCGCCGTACCAGGCGCGCGGCATCGCCTCGTGGTACGGCCGCCGATACCATGGCCGGCTGACTTCGATCGGCGAGGTCTACGACATGTACTCGATGTCGGCCGCCCACCCGACCCTCCCGTTGCCAAGCTATGTGCGCGTGACCAATCTGGCGAATGGCCAGTCGGTGGTCGTGCGCGTGAACGATCGCGGTCCGTTTCTCGGCAACCGGCTCATCGATCTGTCGTACGCCGCGGCGTACCGGCTGGGTTACATCGGCACCGGCAGTGCGATGGTCGAGGTCGAGTTGCTGATTCCCGGCCAGCCGTTGACAGCGTCCGCGCCGCGGCAAGCGGCTCCCGCGAAAGCGCGGCCAGAGCCGGTTCCGCGGACAGCGTCCAATCCGCCCAATACCAATGCCAATCCCAATGCCAATCCCAATGTCAATCCCATTACGACGGAGATCGAAGCGTCGGGTGTATACCTTCAGCTCGGCGCGTTCGCGTCGCGCGAGAATGCGGACGTTTTTCGCGACCGGGTCGCCGGCCAGCTGACGTGGCTCGCCGGTGCGCTGCGCATCGAGAGCGTCGACGGCCTGCATCGGGTGCGCGCCGGGCCGTATCGTGACCGCATCGAGGCGCTCGCCGTATCCGGGCATATTCGCGATGCGCTCGAAGTGACGCCGATCGTCGTCAGGTAGACGAGACGAGGGCGGTATAATCGCACTGGCGTGGTCGTCGATATGTTGCATCTGCCCGATCCCTAGTTCGTTCCGGTTCGCCACCGTTCACCCCGTTGAGCTTCTTTCTGCCGCATTGACCAGGATGTCTATCAAATCACTCTTACGAATCGCAGCGCTGTGCGCCGCACTGGATTCGCAGGCAATCCTCGCCGACGCGCCCCCTCCGCCCCAGATCGCTGCGAACGCGTGGGTGCTGATGGATCTCACGGTCGACCAGCCGATCGTTGCGCACGACGCGGACGCGCGTGTCGAACCCGCTTCGCTCACCAAGTTGATGACCGCCTATCTGGTGTTCGCCGCGCTCGAAAAGAAGAGCATCACGCTCGATCAGCAGGTGCACGTCTCCGAGAAAGCATGGAAGACCGGGGGCTCGAGAATGTTCATCGAGCCGCGCAAGCCGGTGACGGTGGCGGAACTCCTGCGCGGCATGATCGTGCAGTCGGGCAACGATGCCACGGTCGCCCTCGCGGAGCTGATCGCCGGCTCAGAGGACGTGTTTGCGCAAATGATGAACCGCGAGGCGCAGCGCCTCGGCATGAAGAATACGAACTTCACGAATGCGAGCGGCTGGCCGGATGCCAAGCACTACTCGACGGCGCGTGACATTGCAGTACTCGCCGCCGCGCTGATCCGGGATTTTCCCGAGTACTACAAGCTCTACTCGCTCAAGGATTTCCGCTACAACAACATCACCCAGCAGAACCGAAACCGGCTCCTGTGGCTCGACCCGAACGTGGACGGCGTGAAGACCGGACACACCGAAGCTGCGGGCTACTGCCTCGTCGCATCGGCAAAGCGCGGCACGCGACGACTTCTTTCGGTCGTGCTCGGTGCGCGCTCCGACGCGCAGCGGGCGCAGGAGAGCCAGAAGCTCCTGAATTACGGATTCCAGTTCTACGACGCCGTGCGCGTCTACGAGAAGGGCCAGGCGATCAGCACCCTCCGGGTCTGGAAAGGTGCGCAGAACGATGTGAAGGCGGGACTCCCCGAGGATCTCTACGTCGTGATCCCGCGCGGGGAGGCGGAAAAGCTCACCGCCGAATTCGTGAGCCAGCAGCCCCTCATCGCCCCGGTCAGCCAGGGCCAGGCGGTGGGAACGATCCGGCTCGCCCTGGACGGCAAGCCGTTCGGCGAGCACAGCGCCGTCGCGCTCGAGGGCGTGGCGGTGGCCGGATTCTTCGGCCGCATGTGGGATACGATTCGCCTGTGGTGGAACAGATAGCTATCTCGAAATTGCGGCCAACGTTCTCCATGCAAGAGCGGGCGTACGAACAAGGGGAGAATCCCCCTTGTATATCCCCGAACGAACAAGGGGCGCGCCCCTTGTAAATCCCCTCGTTTGCGAGTGCAATCGCATTTTGAGATAGGTTCTGGAGTAGGACCCCCGAGGAGACGCATAGATGTCGCAGACTGTCTATCTGAATGGCGAGTTCATGCCCCTCGCGGAAGCACGCGTTCCGGTGCTCGACCGGGGATTCATCTTCGGCGACGGAGTCTACGAGGTCATACCCGTCTACGGGCGCGTGCCATTGCGGCTCGCCGAGCATCTCGCGCGGATGCAGAACAGCCTGAATGCGATTCACCTGCGCAATCCCCTGACACTGGAAGAGTGGACGCGCATCGTCGGTCAGATCATCGAGCGCAACGCATGGGATGACCAGGCCGTCTACGTCCAGGTGACCCGCGGTGTCGCGCCGCGCGACCAGGCGTTTCCAGCCGACGCCACGCCGACCGTCTTCGTCATGGCGAATCCGATGTCCAAGCCGAGCGCCGAGCAGCGTGAACGGGGTGTCGGCGTGATCACCACCGAAGACTTCCGCTGGCAGCGGTGCGACATCAAATCGGTGTCGTTGCTCGCGAACTGCCTGCTTCGTCAGCTTGCCGCGGAGGCGGGCTGCGTCGAGGCGATCCTGCTGCGTGACGGTCATGTGACCGAGGCGTCGACCAGCAACGTATTTCTCGTGAAGAATGGCGTGATCGTGAGCCCCCCGAAGGATCGCCGCATCCTGCCGGGGATCACGCTCGATCTGGTGCTCGATCTCGCACACAAGGCACGGCTGCCGATCGAGGTCCGGCCGGTCCCGGAGCGCGAGCTCCGCGAGGCGGACGAGATCTGGGTGTCGTCATCGACCAAGGAAGTACTCTCGGTCACGACGCTGGACGGCAAGCCGGTCGGAAACGGCCAGCCGGGGCCGATGTACGCCCGGATGTACGCGCTCTACCAGGATCACAAGGCGCAGATCGCCCGCGCCAGCGCCGCACATGCTTGAGAATACCGAGTCACTGCTCGCGTTCCCGTGCGATTTCCCGATCAAGGTGATGGGTAAGACCCAGCCTGGCTTCGCGCAGGCGGTGGTGACCGTCGTGCAGCGCCACGCGCCGGATTTCGACCCGGGCACCGTCGAGATGCGCTCCAGCCGCGAGGGGAACTACCTGTCGGTCACCGTGACCGTCAACGCGACCTCGCGCGAGCAGCTCGACGACCTCTACCGGGAGCTCTGCGACCATCCGATGGTCACGATGGTGCTCTGAGTGGGCGATGAGAGACGCAGAGTGAGCAGGACGATCGAATCACACCGGCTGATTCGCAGCACGGCTCATTCCCCTCCTCTTCGAGGAGGGGTGCCGCCGGAGGCGGCGGGGTGGTGAGTAGCGCTCGCCAAACCACCCCGGCTGCTTCGCAGCCGCCCCTCCTTGAAAAGGAGGGGATGTCCACTCTCCCTCCTCCTCAATCCTCGATATTCGTTCGGCAGCTCGGGCGCGTGGACTACGCCCCGACGCTCGCGGCGATGCGCGATTTCACCGCTGCGCGCAATGCCGGGACGCCCGACCAGCTGTGGGTGCTCGAGCATCCGTCCGTCTACACGATCGGCCAGGCAGGCCGGGCTGCGCATCTTCTGCGTGCGTCCTCTATCCCTGTCGTGCGAACCGATCGCGGTGGGCAGATCACGTACCATGGGCCGGGACAGGCCATCGTCTATCTGTTGGTCGAACTTCCCCGGCGGGGACTGACCGTGCGCGAGCTCGTGCGCCGCATAGAGGATAGCGTGATCGATCTGCTGGCCACGCACGGCGTGACCGCCGGCCGGCGCGCCGGTGCGCCCGGAGTGTATGTGGACGACGCGAAGATCGCCGCGCTCGGACTGCGCGTGCGCCACGGCCGCAGCTACCATGGCGTCGCGCTCAATGTCGAAATGGATCTCGCGCCGTACACTGACATCGACCCGTGCGGATACCCGGGATTGCGCGTGACGCAACTCGTCGACCTCGGTGTACCACTCGCGCCCGCGCAGGCGGGGCTGGCGCTCGCCGAGGTAATCGCGTCGCGCCTCGGATCGCCCGCGGAAGTGCGGCCCGAGCTGGATTGCGCAACATGACGAGAACACCGAACGACACCGAACTCGATTCCACCGCCGCTGCACCGGCGAAGCAGACCGGCGCCGCGAAGACCTCGCGGAATCCGGTGAAGATTGCGCCGGCGGGGACGGCGCTCAAGAAGCCCGATTGGATCCGCGTTCGCGCGGCCGGACTGGGATCCCGCTTCTTCGAGGTCAAGGACATCCTGCGCCGCCAGCGGCTGCACACGGTGTGCGAGGAAGCCTCCTGCCCGAACATCGGCGAATGCTTCGGCAAAGGCACGGCCACCTTCATGATCCTCGGCGACCTGTGCACGCGGCGCTGTCCATTCTGCGACGTCGCGCATGGCCGTCCGAAACCGCCGGATCCGGAAGAGCCGCTGCACCTCGCGGAGACGATCGCCGCGCTGCGGCTGTCGTACGTCGTGATCACGAGCGTCGACCGCGATGATCTCCGCGATGGCGGCGCAGGGCACTTCGCGGCATGCATCGGCGCGGTGCGTGAGCATTCGCCGAATACCCGGATCGAAGTGCTCGTGCCAGATTTTCGCGGTCGGCTGGAGGCCGCGCTCGACATCCTCGCAGCCGCGCCGCCGGACGTGATGAACCACAACCTCGAGACCGTGCCGCGACTGTACCGCCAGGCGCGTCCCGGTGCCGACTATGCACACTCGCTCAAGCTGCTCGGCGCGTACAAGGCGGCGCGACCGGAGGTGCTCACCAAATCGGGCCTGATGGTCGGGCTGGGAGAGACCGACGCTGAGATTCTGCAGGTCATGCGCGACCTGCGTACCCACGCGGTCGACATGCTGACCGTCGGGCAATACCTGCAACCCTCTGCACATCATCTTCCGGTCGCGCGCTACGTTCACCCTGACGACTTTGCCATTCTGGAACGCGAGGCACGTGCAATGCAGTTCGTGCATGCGGCAGTCGGGCCGCTGGTGCGCTCCAGCTACCACGCCGACCAGCAGGCGCATCACGCGGGCGTCGCCTAGGGTGTACGTCTCCCCCGGCGTCGGCACTCGACGCCATCACGCAATCCCCTCGAGAGCTCACCTCATGTCGCGTCGAACATCTGCAGCAGTGGCACTCGCGCTCGCCCTCGTCGGATCAGTCAATGCGTTGACGATCGCCGATCTCTCCAACCAGGATGCGGTGCAGGGCTTGAAGGACGCGCTTATCCAGGGCGCCGACCGCGCCGTCTCGCAGCTCGGCACGGCGAACGGCTTTCTCGGCAATTCGAAGGTCAAGATCCCGCTCCCGGGCTCGCTGCAGAAAGCCGAACGGCTCATGCGCATGGTGGGCATGGGCGCGCAGGCCGACGAGCTCATCAAGAGCATGAACCGCGCCGCCGAGATGGCGGTCACCGAGGCAAAGCCCCTGCTCGTGGACGCCGTGAAGCGCATGAGCGTGCAGGACGCCAAGGGCATCCTCACCGGCGGCGACGATGCGGCCACGCAGTACTTCCGCCGGAGCACCTCGGAAGCGCTCACAAAGAAGTTCCTGCCGATCGTGAAGGAAATGACAGCACGCGTGAACCTCGCCCAGCTCTACAACCAGTATGCCGGACAGGCCGCGTCGTTCGGCGTCATCGATGCGAAGGACGCCAACCTCGACAACTACGTCACGCAGAAGGCGCTCGACGGCCTGTTCCTGGTGATCGCCGAGCAGGAGCGCGCGATCCGCAAGGATCCGGTCGGGTCCGCCTCGAAGATTGTGCAGAAGGTGTTCGGCGCAGTCGGGAAGTAACGGTCGGAAAGTGGCGGCTGGCGGGCCGACTCACCCGCGCGGCTCGTCGTCGAGGCGCACCGCGATACCTTCCAGCTCCGCATGCGGCGCGCGGTAGCGTCGCATGACGAGCGGATCATGGCCGGGCACGACGTGCTGCGTTGCCGAGGCAAGCGCGCGCAACCGGCTCCAGCCTTCGATCATCTTCGCGACGTCGACGACGATCGGGAACGGGCGCCCCTCCTCCATGTTCGCGTAGTAGTGGCTCGCGTCGGACGCGAGCACGAGCCATCCGACGCGCGTCCAGACGCGCACGGCCTGCAGTCCGAGCGTGTGGCCCCCGATGTGATGCACCGACAGGCCGGGCGCCAGCTCGGCATCACCGTCGTGAAACGCGACGCGACCCGCGTACACGTTCCGGACCACTCCGACGACTTCCTCGACCTCGTAAGCGTACGCAAAATTCGCGTGCGCCATGTAGCGACCCGTGGCGAACTGCATCTCGAGGTCCTGGAGATGAAAGGTCGCGCGCGGAAAGAGATCGAAGTTTCCGACGTGGTCGTAGTGCAGGTGTGTGAGCACCACGTCCTCGGTCGTGGCAACGTCGACGCCCAACAGGGCGAGACCTTCGGCCGGCGAGCGCAGGAACTCGCGCTTGCGCCGCCGTGCCGCGTCGCGGTTGAAACCGGTATCGACGACGAAAGTGTGGTGCGCATTGCGCGCCAGCCAGACGAAATAATCGAGGCTGGTCACCGCGTCGTGCGGATCGCCCCCGATGAAGTTCTCGGCGGCACGGCGCGCCACGGTCGCGTAGCGAATTGCGTACACCTCGTAAGGTTCCATGCGGCACAGGTTAACGCGCTTTCCGGCGACGTGTCACCGACCCGGTTCCGTGCGATGCGGAACGCCCTCGCGTGCGTCTCCCGCGTCGGGGATGGCCGCCCCGCTACCTGAATAGCCCGGCTTCGCCTAGAATCCCATCGAAGCCCGCGTCAGAATCGGGCCAACGGGAATCCAACACACGAGGAGGAGTAACGTCATGAAGAACCCCGCACGCACTGCATTGGCGCCGCTGGTCGCGGCGCTGGCATTGTCCGGCGCCACCGTAGCGTCCCAGGCGGCCGAGATCCGCCTTTCGACCTTCGTGCCGCCGGTGCACGTGATCTACCGCGAGGTCATCGTGCCCTGGGCGGCTGAAGTGGAAAAGGCCACCAACGGCGAAGTCAAGGTCACGCTCTACCCGTCCATGCAACTGGGCGGCAAGCCACCTGAGTTGATGCGGCAGGTTTCGGAGGGAGTGATCGATGCGACCTTCACCTTGCCCGGATACACCTCCGCCGCTTTCCCGCGCACGCAGGTGATCGAATTGCCGGGCCTGAAGAAGGATGGCATTGCGGCCACCAACATGATGTGGGACATTCTCGACCCGTTTCTTCTGCCGGATTTCAAGGACGTCACGGTCATCGCGCTCTGGGGTGCCGAGGATGCCGGGTTGATGTCGCGCGACAAGACGATCAGGACGCTCGACGACCTCAAGGGCCTGCGCATACGCGCCCCGTCGGCGCAGCAGGCCAAGCAGCTCGAAGTCATGGGCGCAGTGCCGGTCGCCATGCCGATCACCCAGGTCTACCAGAGCCTCGAGCGCGGCGTGATCGACGGCGCCATGGTGCCGTTCTCGACGATCGTCGATTTCCGCCTGGGCGAAGTCGCGAAGGCCTACACGATCCCGGGACCGCTGTTCGGCCGGTCCTCGTTCCTGATCGCGATGAACAAGAAGAAATACGACAGCCTGTCGCCGTCCGCGCGCGCCGCGATCGACAAGCTCTCCGGTCGCGACCTCAGCCTCAAGGCGACCGAAATCTACGAGAAGCGCGCCGCGGAAGGCGTCGCGAGCGTCAAAGGCAAGGCCACGGTCACGGAGTTCTCGCCGGAGGAGCAGAAGCGAATCGCCGCGGTGCTCAAGCCGATCATCAAGCAATGGGCGACGGACGCCGAGGCGAAGGGCATTCCGGCGCGGGACATGCTCCGCAAAGCCGGCTACCCGGTCGACACCCTCTGACCGCATGACCACCGGCCGCGCCGGCCGCATCTTCGAGCGCGCGCTTCGCGCCCTCGCCTATGGCGGGGGCGTGGCGCTGCTGGCGCTCATGGGCCTGATCCTCTTCGACGTGCTGATGCGCTACGTGCTGCAGCTGCCGTTTCTCGGGGGATTCGAGCTCACCGAACTCACGATGGTGCTGATCGTCGCGCTCGGCCTGCCGTACTGTGCGTTCACCGACGGACACGTCTCGGTAGACGTGCTGGCGCCGGTCCTCGACCGGCCGGCGCTGCGCTGGCTTCCCGCGCTCCTGAATCTGGTCGGCGCGGCGCTGGTGGCCGTGATGGCCTGGGAGTCGGCGCGCTACGCGATCGGCTCGGCGGACCGCGGCGAGGCTACGAACATGCTGGGGATCCAGATCTATCCGTTCCAGCTGGTAATCGCGGTCAGCATGGCCATGTTCGCCCTGGTCCTGCTCGTGCTCGCGTGGAGGGCGCTGCGCTCGTCGTCCCGACCTGAACCCGGACGATGAGCCCCACTGCGATCGGCCTGATCGGCATGGCGGCGCTGCTCGTGCTGCTCTTCCTGCGCATGCCGATCGGGATCGCAATGTCGCTGGTGGGTGCGCTGGGCATCGCCGCGCTCAACTCGCCGGATGCGGCACTGATCGCGCTGGGCTCCTATCCTTATTCCTACTCCGCGGTTCACTCGCTCAGCGTCATTCCGATGTTCGTGCTGATGGGGAATTTCGCGGTGGTGTCGGGGATGAGCAGCGACCTCTTTGCCGCCGCCTACGCGTGGGTGGGACATCGGCGCGGCGGCCTCGCGTCGGCCACCATCCTGGGGAGTGCAGGCTTTGCCGCCCTCTCCGGATCCTCGGTGGCATCGGCCATCACCATGGGCCGCGTCGCTCTGCCGGAGATGCGCCGTTACAAGTACGACGACCGGCTGGCCACGGGCACCGTGGCCGCCGGCGGCACCCTGGGCATCCTGATTCCGCCGTCGACGATCCTGGTCGTGTACGCGATTCTCACGGAGCAGTCTATCGGACGACTGTTCCTGGCGGGCTTTCTGCCGGGATTGCTGCTCACGGCGCTGTTCGTCGCCACGATCATGCTCGTCACCCGGTTCCGGCCGCATTTCGGACCGCCCGGAGAAATGATGTCGTTCGCCGAGCGGATCGCGGCGCTCAGGCGGGCCGGCGCGCTGATCGCGGTGGTCGTGGTCACGATCGGCGGCATCTACGCCGGCGTGTTCACCGTCACGGAAGCCGCTGCAGTCGGCGCCGGGTTGACCCTGGCTCACGCGATCTGGCGCCGCCGGCTTACGCGCGCAACGCTTTCCGATGCGCTCCTGCAGACCGTGCGGACGACAGCGATGGTGTTCCTGATCCTGATCGGGGCGCATATCTTCTCGCCCTTCCTCGCGATCACTCGCATTCCGACGGAGCTCGCCCAGTCCATGATGTCGCTCGGCCTGCCGCCCCTGGGCGTGCTCGCGATCATTCTCGCCGCCTACATCGTCCTCGGCATGTTCCTCGAGGGCTTCGCGATGATGGTGCTCACGATTCCGATCGTGTTCCCGATTCTTACGGGCCTCGGTTACGATCCGATCTGGTTCGGCATCATCATGGTGATCGTCCTCGAGATGGGTCTCATCAGCCCGCCGGTGGGAATCAACGTCTTCGTCGTGAAGGGTGTCGCCGAGGACGTGCCGATGAGCAGGATCTTCGCGGGCATCCTGCCGTTCTGGGTCGCAATGCTGGTTTGCGTCGTGCTGCTGATCATTTTCCCGGAAGTGGCGCTCGTCCTGCCGAACACCATGAGCCGCTGAGGACGATTGACGGAGTGGCCTGGGACCCGACGCAGTATCTGAAGTTCGCCGGCCAGCGGCTGCGCCCCGCGCTCGATCTGCTCGCGCGCATTCCCCTGGAGAATCCTGCGACGGTCGTCGATCTCGGCTGCGGTGCGGGCAACGTCACGCTCCACATCGCGGGACGCTGGCCGCAAGCGCGCATCGTCGGCGTCGACGCCTCGACCGAGATGCTCGCCGAGGCGCGTGCGGCGCTGCCGAACGTCGAATGGATCGAGGCGAATCTCGCCGACTGGCGGCCAGGTAACAGGGTCGACCTCATCTACTCGAACGCGGCGTTGCACTGGCTGCCGGAACACGATACGCGGTTCCCGCGGCTGCTCGACGACCTGGCTCCGGGAGGCGTCCTCGCCGCACAGATGCCGCGCAACTTCGGCGCACCCTCGCACACGAGCGTCGCGGCGGCCGCGCGCGCGAGACCATGG
>JBAVOG010000119.1:0-5226 GCA_049691875.1 Burkholderiales bacterium
CGCCTGCGCCTCCACGCTGCGGGCCGCCGCCAGCTGGCCTTCCTGCTCCTTCACGTCCGTTTCGGCCCGCTCGAGGTCGAACCGGTTGCCGGCTCCCGTCGCCACGAGCTCGCGGTACTGCTCGACGCGCTTGCGCGAGAGCTCCAGCCGCGCATTGGCCGCGCCCGTGTTGCTCTCCGCCTGCGTGATCGCACTGCGCACTTCGACGACCTTGCCCTGTGCGCCCTTCAGCGACTCCTCGAGCTCGCGCTGCTGCCCCTGCGCGTTGGCGAGCTGCGCCTCCAGGGTGTTCACGTCGAGCTGGTAAGGCGTCGGGTCGATCCGGAACAGCACGTCGCCCTTCTTCACCAGGACGTTCCCCTCCACGACCGGCACCTCGAGCACACGGCCCTTGACCTGGGAGACGATCGGGATGGTGTATTTGTAGACGCGCACGTCAGACGACGACGGCGCGAAGACGTTGAGCAGGAGGATGAGCGCCGCCATTCCGACAACCGGAATGATCACGACGATGACCTGCGTCGAAGTGTTCCACGGCAACCATTTGAGCTTGATGAAGATCAGCCAGACGAAGAACGAATAGATGCCAAGAAGGAGGAGTTCCATTACGCCTTGCCTTCCGTGCCGACGGTCTTCGGCGCGCGCTCGACGGCCTCGGCGGACCTTGCCCTGGCGAGCTCATCTTTCAGGGCCCTGAGCTTCGGGGGCAGTGCGCCCCTCGTCTCCATCGCCTCGAGATCTTCGCGCAGATGGAGGATCTCGTCGTTCAGGAGCTCGCCGGCGCGATGCTTGTCGGCCATCTCGTGGTAGAAGTCCTCGTGCTTATCCGTTCCGTAGGCAACCCGGTATCCCACCGGCTTCGTGAAGGCCCACAGCCAGGCGATCGGCCAGAGGAGACCGCCGAACACGAGCGAGAGCAGACACAGCGTCTGGATCGCGTCGCGCTGCGGATGGTGGCGCTTGTGCGCGATCTTCTCGGGCAGGACGTGGACGATCCAGAACAGGACGATGACGACACACGGCACGACGAAGATGACGAACAGGGCGAGCCAGTCGGCCGCGGTGTCTAGCAGATCGCCGGACAGGAACGACGCGCGGGCAGGCGAGGATGCGAGCCCCGCGACGATCCCCCAGAACACCTCCGCGGACGCCCAACGCCTCCGGTCCATTCGCTCCCCTCACTCGCGCGCACGCCGCAGGCGCGCGGCGGCATTGTAGTGCTTCCGCGCTGGTGCGGTCGCGCCAGACACCGTTCAGCGTCCGGCGCGCCGGCCCAGCTCGGCTTAGCTTGCACCGTTCGAAGGCCGCACCGGAATCCCACCAAAGTAGGACTGGTGGACATGGACAACGCGTCCCGGGGATACCGGTGGTTCCCGGGGGCGCGCCCTCTCAGTGCGACTGCGCCTACTTCTTCTTCGTAGCCGCCGGTTTCGGCGCCGGCTCGACGCTGATCGCGACCGCCTCAGTGTAGGTCACCTCGACTTTGTCGCCTTTCTTCACGACCTTGAACTGATCGGGGTTGTGCACGTTGAGCGTCACGGAATTTCCCCGCGGCCCCTTGAGCGTGATCGTGCTCTTCTTGGGATCGACCGCGGTGACGTCGGCGAGCGCAGTCACTTCCCGCATGCCGGCAGCTGCCGGCCGCTCGCCGGGCTTCGCTCGCGCTGAGTCTTCGCGCACGACCACAGCGCCGCTACCTGCGTTGCCGGGCGTCGTCTTCAACTCGAGGCTGAGGGACTCCACGTAATGAACGACGACCATGTCGCCGAGGTTGATCTGGTCGAAGTTCTTGACCTCGTCGCCGGCGACGACGTCCAGGACTCTGCCCTTCGGAGCCTTGAGAGTGACCGTGCGCGTGGTCTTGTCGATACCGACGACCTGAGCGGAGACCTTCACCGCATTGACAACTTGCGCCTTGCCCGGCTCGCTCGTCACCACAGTGCCCGTGGCCGCGCCCGGTTGCTGGGCAATCGCGGTCGCTGCAAAGGCCGCCGCGATCAGCGCGACCGCAAATGTCAACTTCATCTTCATCCGAGACATCTCCATGATACTTCTCCGTTCGAAAAGAAGGGTTAGAAGGGGCGCCAAGCTGCTGCCGCCGGCTTGGCTGCCTGGGAGGAGCTTGCACCGTATGAAGAGAATACCGGAATCCCACCAAAGTATGATCGGCCGGCAATCGGCATACTCCCCGGGATTCCCGCTTGCCGGGGCGCGCTCTCTCCGGCAAGCGGGATGCCGCAGCAGCGCCACGTTAGAAGAAGAACGTCAGACGGGCCTCCGCGAGCCAGCGGTAGGACCCATCGCCCTGCGCGAGCGCGTACGCTCCGCCAAAGGCGTAGGCGAACTTCTTCGACGGCTGGTTGACGAGCATCGCCTCGATCGGCACGAACCATTTCTTCGAGCGATCGTTGTACGAGATGGCCTGTTCCGGATAGAACGACAGTGCCCAGGTTCCGGCAAGCTTGAAATCGGCGGTGGGAAAAAGATTCAGGTTGCGGACGGTCGTCACGCCCGGGGAGCGGGGATCGAAGCCGAAGAAGTAGCGGGCGTATGGCGCGATCGTCACGCCTCGCATGAGTTCCGGCAGGCGCCAGTTGAAGCCCGCACCGGGTGCGACCTGCCACTGGTCCGATCCGAACGGCGACTGGCCGCCGGTGGGAAACACGAACCGAACGCTCGCGCGCAGGCGGAAATTCTTTGCCACATTCGGCGTGTCGAAGATTTCCTCGACGAGGGCGTCGGACACGCGAAACTCGTAGCCGCCGCTCGTGTTCGCAGGGCCCGCCTTGTCCGTGTAGTAGAAAGGGACATCGGCGCGCTGCGTGAACGTCCACCCGCCGCCGATCCCGAATGGCACGAAGACCCTCGGCCGGTACTGCCAGCGCACGCTGTCGCCGTAGTTCTGCTGGTAATAGAGCCAGTTGTCGAGCCGGATGGTGCCCAATTGCGCCAGCGCCGGCACGGAAAACGCGCAGGCGAACACACCAAGCAGGACAAGCAGCCAAAGTCGCATCATGCGGGTCCTTTCGCGTCGAACGGCGCGGTAAATATCCCCCGGCAAAGCCGGGGGCCTTAATTTGTGAGCCGCTCAAAGCGGCTTGTACGGGCCGCTTACGCGGCCCGCGCTCGTTGAGCCACCTGAAGGTGGCTCCCCTATTGCCAAAGCTTCAACTGATCCAGGCGCTTGTCCTCTTCCTCCTGGTTACGGATGTACTCTCGGATCACCGCTTCGTCCCGCCCCACCGTGGATACGAAGTATCCCCGAGCCCAGAAGTGCTGCCCGACGAAGTTGCGCTTCCGCTCCCCGTACACCCGCGCCAGATGAATCGCGCTCTTCCCCTTGATGTAACCGATGACCTGCGAGACCGCGTACTTCGGCGGAATCGAAATCATCATATGCACGTGATCGGACATCAGATGCCCTTCCTCGATCCGGCTCTCCTTCTGTCCCGCCAACCTGCGCAACACCTCGCCCAGGTGCGTGCGCAACTGCCCGTACAGCGCCTTTCTGCGGTACTTCGGGATAAAGATCACGTGGTATTTGCACTCCCACTTCGTGTGACTTAGGCTTTGATACTCGTCCATCCGTGGAACTCCCTTTTCGTGTGCTTGGCGGCTCACGATTGGAAGTTTCCGCGGACGGGCGGACTCCTTCAAATGTCAAACTTCTACTGCCACCCCGGCAGAGCCGGGGGGCCTCCTTTGGTAGCTAGCGGCTCGCCGGATCGGCCGTCTGCTGTGCCGATGCGCCCGCCTCCGCGATACGGGGTGTCGGCGCGAGCTTGGCGGCCTCGTCGACCCAGCCACCACCCATCGATTTGTAGACATTGATCAGCTGGGTGTAGCGCTCGAACTGGGTTTGCACTGCCACGAGCTCGGCCGAGAAGAGCTCGTTCTCCGCGTACAGGACCTCCAGATAGCCGGCGTAGCCGTTGTCGAATTTCAGGCGCGACAGCCGCGCGTACTCGCGCAGCGCCTCGGTGCGCCTGGCCTGAGCGGCGAATTCCAGCGCCTTCTTCTGGGTTCCGACGAGCGCATCGTTCACTTCGCGGAACGCATTGAGCACGACCTGCTCGTAGAAGGCGAGCGCTCCGCGCTCGCCTGCGTCGGCCGTCGCCACCTGGCCTTCGATCGCGCCGAACGTGAAGATGGGCCCGGTAATGCCAGCGGCGAGCGCGCCCACCGCCGCCGGGCCGGTCAGGAAGTTGCCCATCGTGGCGCTCGCCGACCCGAGCAGGCCGGTGATCGAGATCGTCGGGAAGTAGAGCGCCTTCGCCGCGCCGATCTGGGCATTCGCGGCGACCAGCTCCTGCTCGGCCTGCAGGATGTCCGGCCGGCGCTCGAGCAGCGCGAACGGGAGGCCGGCGGGAATTTCCGGCGTCACGAACTGGTCGATCGTCTTGCCGCGCGGGATCGCGCCTGGATTACGTCCGAGCAGGATCGATATCAGGTTTTCCTGCGCGGCCACTCGCTGCTCTATCGCGGGAATCGAGGCCAGCGCCTGCTGGTATTGCGACTGGACCTGTGCGAGCTCGACTTGGGACACGACGCCGCCGTTGTAGCGCAGCTCGAAGATGTGCAGCGTGCCAGCATAGTTCTTGAGTGTGTCGCGCGAGATCTCGAGCTGCCGATCGAGGGCGCGCAGCCCGATATAGCTCGAAGCGACGCTCGTCACCAGCGATAGGATGACGCCGCGCCGGCCCTGCTCGCTCGCGAACACCTGCGCCTGCACCGCCTCGCTCTGCCGCTGCACGCGTCCGAAGAGGTCGATCTGCCAGGTGGCGCCGAGCGACGCTTCGTAGAGGCTGTAGTAGGGGCTGGCACCCGCCGGCAGCGGCGTCGGGCCGCGCTCGGTCGCGCGATTGCGGCTCGCGTTCGCGCCGTATTATCCGATCTGAGGGTAGAACTGCGAGCGAGTCGTGCGAAGCGCGCCGAGGAACTGATCGACGCGCGCCGCGGCGATCCGCACGTCGCGGTTCTCCGCGAGCGCCGTCTCGATGAGTTGGTTCAGCGCCGGATCGCCGAATTGCTCCCATCATCTCGTGTTGGCGACCTCGGCGGCTTCGGTGTACGCGATGCGCCATGCGTCGGGCGTATCAATCTTCGGGCGCGCGTATTCCGGGCCGACGGCGCAGCCGGCGAGGAGACAAGCGGCGAAAAATGCTGCGGCTGTCTTTATCCTTATCCCCTCCTTTTCAAGGAGGGGTGCCCGCGAAGCGGGCGGGG
>JBAVOG010000120.1:0-3832 GCA_049691875.1 Burkholderiales bacterium
ACCATGCGATCGTTCGCCGCCTTGAGCGCTGCGCCCAGCTCCTTGAGCCCGACGATGTACGTGCTCATGTGCCCGAAGATGGGCGACACCACCCGCGGGTGCGCGAGCCGCTTGATCTCGTAGACGAAATCCTCCGCGACGAGCTCCCGCGTACCGGTCTGCGGGAAATCGGAAAGCGCGTACTTGTCGCGAATCGTGGACCCGGACAGGTCGAGGTAGAGCGGGCGGCCCTGCGCATCCTCGGCGAATGCAGGATGCGGCTGGTACATGATCCCCGGGCGGATCCTGATCAGGTACTCGCTGATCGCGACCTGGTTCGCCAGCGCATCGCCCGGGAGTTCGCGCCCCGTGCTGTCGAGCAGCCGCGGCTTCGGAACCTCGAGCGCGCTTTGCGGAATGAGCTCATAGGGCCGCTTCAGGTACTGGTATTGCAGCGGGGGCTCGTAGATCTGCTGGATGAAGCCCCACTCGTCGGACGTGTAGGAGCGTGCCGGGTCGAGCGTCTTGGGTCGATCGATGAACGACGTGTAGAGGATGTTGCGCCCGCGGTCGGCACCCGGGTATGGATCGTTCCACACCTCGGCGCATCCGCCGACCACGAGCAAGGCCGCGAGAGCGGATGCGACAGCGACAGCGGCTGCGATGTTGCGCATGGCCGCGCAGTGTATCCGAGCGCGACACGAGGCGTCCGCCGCGTCAGGACGTGCACTATCGCGGGGATATAATCCCGCAGCGTCCATCTTCGGAGTCGAAATGGGATTTCTCCAGAACAAGAAGATTCTCATCACCGGTCTGCTCAGCAACCGCTCGATTGCCTACGGCATCGCCCGGGCGTGTCACCGTGAGGGTGCCGAGCTGGCATTCACGTATCAGGGCGACCGCTTCAAGGACCGGGTCGCACAGATGGCCCGCGACTTTGACAGCGACGTGACGTTTCCGTGCGACGTGGCGAGCGACGACGAAATCGCTCGACTTTTCAGTGAGTTGGCGGCGCGCTGGGACGGTCTGGACGGTCTCGTGCATGCGATCGCCTTCGCACCGCGCGAGGCGATCGACGGCGAGTTGCTGGACGGTCTCTCGCGCGAGGCGTTTCGTATCGCCCACGATATCAGCGCCTACAGCTTTCCCGCGCTTGCGAAGGCGGCCCAGCCGATGATGCAGGGACGCGCCGGCGCGCTTCTGACGATGACCTACCTGGGTGCCGACCGCGTGCTACCGCACTACAACACGATGGGCCTCGCCAAAGCGAGCCTCGAAGCGGCGGTGCGCTACCTGGCCGCGAACCTCGGTCCGCGCGGCCATCGGGTGAACGCGATTTCGGCGGGGCCGATCAAGACGCTCGCAGCCAGCGGTATAGCCGGCTTCGGCAAGATCCTGAAGTTCGTCGAGCAGAGCGCACCGCTGCGCCGAAACGTGACGATCGACGATGTCGGTAACGTCGCTGCGTTTCTGCTTTCCGACCTTGCAGCAGGCGTGACCGGCGAGGTGACCTACGTGGACGCGGGATTCAACGTGGTCGTCGGCGGGATGATGGACCTCGCAAAACCCGACCCCGCCTGATTGTCATCCCCTCCACTCTGAGGAGGGGTGCCCGCGGAGCGGGCGGGGTGGTGTTCCAGAGCCTGTGCAGACGGGGTGGCTGCGCAGCAGCCGGGGTGGTGTTCCAGAGCGTACGCAGCACGCGAACGCGCGAGCCGCTGCTAACCGCCCGGCTGCTTCTCGAGGCTCGCCGGATTGACCTCGATCTTGGTGCGCTCCCGCAGCCCCGCCACGAACGCCTGGAAATCCTCGGTCGCTTCCTGCCGGGCAAGGCCGAACTGGCTGACCGCGAGCTTCTGATCGTCGATGCCATGCGGGTCGGTGACGCCGGATATGCGAAAGAGTGCATAGCCCTTCGCGCCGACACCCAGTCCGGTGTACGCGGGAGTCTTCGCTGCATCGGCGCGGAACACGGCCGCGAGCGCCCACGCGTCGAGCCCGTTGGGGTCCTCCCGGCTCACCGTCTTGGCCGCGGGCCACTTCACGTCCACCGATTTGCCGGCGCGCAACTCCGCCAGCATGTCTTCGCCCGCCTTCTGCGCGAGCGCCCGTGCTTCCTTGTCGGTCAGCAGCTGCGCGATCTCGCCTCGCACCGCGTCCAGCGGTCGCATGGCGGCGGGTTTGTGATCGATCATTCGGGCCGCCACGAGCTGGCCTGGTGCAATTTCGACCACCTCGGAGTTGCGCTTGTTCTTCATCACGTCGTCCGTGAAGATCGCAGCGCGCAACCGCGGATTGTCCAGGGGGCCTTTACCGCCGCCCGATGTGCGCGGGAGCCAGTCGGATGTCTCGGGTTTGAGCTGGAACTTGTCGATCAGCGGCTTGAGGCTGTCCGGCTGCTCGTAGGCAATATTGCTGAACGACTCCGCGGATTCGGCGAACTTCTTCGCGAGACGCTGGCGCTTGATCTGGTCCTCGATCTCGGGCTTCGCCTCCTCGAAACTCTTCGCGTCCTGCGGCGCGTTGAGCAGGATGTGGCTGGCGCTACGCTCCTCCGCGCCGCCGTCGCCCTTGCGCTTCCCGGTGAGCTTGATGATGTGGAATCCGAACTCGGATTCGACCACCGGGCTGATCTCTCCCTCCTTGAGCTTGAATGCCGCATCCTCGAAGGGTTTCACCATCGCGCCGCGGCCGAAATATCCCAGGTCGCCGCCTTGCGGCGCCGAGCCGGGATCCTGCGAATACTTCTTGGCCAGTTCGGCGAACTTCTCCGGGTCCTTGCGCGCTTCGGCCAGTATCTCGTCGATCTTCGCGCGCACCGCTGCACGTTCCGTGTAGCGCCCAGCGAAACTCTGCTCGTAGATCGCCTTGACCTCTTCGGGGCTGACGGTCTCGCGCTGCGCGAGCAGGTCACGGTTCAGCACGACGTACTCGATGCGCACCTGCTCGGGCGACTCGAACTCGTTCTGATTCGCCTTGTAGTAGGCTTCCACTGCGTCCGGTGCAAGCTTCACCTTGCTGCGGAACTCCTCCGCCGCGAGCGTGACTTGCGAAACCTCGCGCTTCTGCTCGCGCGCCTCGGCGAATTTGCGTGCGACATTCTTCGCGACAAAAGCCGAATCGGCCACCCCTGCAGAGAGCTGCTGCAGCACCAGGTCGGAGCGCATGTCGTGCTCGAACTGCGCTTCGGTGAGATTCTGCGCCTGCAGGAGCGTCCGATAGCGCGCCAGCGAGAACTTTCCGTCCTCCTGAAACGCGGGAATGCCGGCGATTGCGTCGCGCAGCTGCTCGTCGCTCACCTGCATGTGCTGCTTGGCCGCATAGAGGGCGAGCACGCGCTGCGAGATCATGCCGTCGAGCAGTTCCCGGCGCATGGTGGGCGTATCGAGGGTCGCAGGGTCCACGTTACGACCGAGCATGGACGCGATCCGTTCGCGCTGCTGGGTCATCGCAACCGCGAATTCCTGCTGAGTGATCTTGATGCCGCCGACCTGGGCAACCACGCTCGCCGAATCGGAGCCTGCCCGGTAGGATTGGACCCCCCAGAAGGTGAAGGAGATGATGATCATTCCCAGGATGGACTTGAGAAAGATCTTGTACTTGTGAACGAGATCGAACATCACCTACTCCGATGCAGGGTATCTCCCTGCGGCTAACGAAGAGTGGAAGGTCACGAACAGGAGGAAACCGGCTGGTTTCCTCCCGTTACCCTCCTTCCCGCAGACGCCGCCGCGCATACGAAAAAGGCGAACTGCGGTTCGCCACCGCGGTTCGCCTCCTGGGATTTCTGGCGGAGTGGACGGGACTCGAACCCGCGACCCCCGGCGTGACAGGCCGGTATTCTAACCAACTG
>JBAVOG010000121.1:0-2133 GCA_049691875.1 Burkholderiales bacterium
ACCTCCGGCGGGAGCGGCGCCGCGGCGGATACGACCAGCTCGAGCGGCGGCAGCGCGACATCGGAGGTGAGGCAGGCGCGAATGTGGATCGGCGTGGTCACGAGCACGCGCGGCGCCGGCAGCGAATCGAGCGCGCGCTTGAGGTCGAGCGCAAGGAGCGGCCGTGCCGGATGGATGGCGCCGCCGACCACCATGGGCATGACGACAGTCGATTCCAGGCCGTACATGTGCTGCGGCGGAACGGTGCCGACGAAATTGTAAGTCTTGCCGGGCACGAGTCCGAGCGCCGCTTGCTCGGCGTAGGCGCCTGCGACGAGCTTTTCCCACCGCTTCGGGTTGGGCCTCGGTTCTCCGGTGCTGCCCGAGGTGTAGACGATCGCCGCAAGGTGATCGCCGGCGATCGACGGCACGCGGGATGCGCGGTCGGCCCGCTCGGCTCCTGCCGGAAATACCGTCACGGGAAAGCGCGCCTCCGCAATCGGACCGTCGGCCAGGACCGCGCATCCGGGGTGCGTCGCGACCATCTGAGTCAGCATCTGCTCGGTCCGGTTCGGGGGCAGCACCGTGGTCCGTCCCGCGATAAGCGCCGCGGCAAGCCCCACCAGGAACCGGTAGCGGTCCTCGCAAAGATTGAGTATGTAGGTGCCCGCGGGAAGCGCCACGGCGACCGATTCGGCACAGGCAAGAAAGCGACCTGCGGTGATCGGCGTGCCATAGCGCCAGGCGATGTTCTGATCGAGGTCGCGGTGCCCGATCAGCGGCAGGTGGTCGCTCATCCTGTGGTGTGGCCCTGCGGGCGGAAGACTTCGGGCGCGTGGCGTACCAGGCGCAGGGCGACGGTGACCGGATTGGTGTGCGGCGTGCGCGGATAACGCCAGCGTCGATAAGGATACTCGGCCAGGAACAGCACGGCGAGCATAGGGTAGCTCAGGACGTTGGTGAACAGCGACCACATTTCGCGCGATGCGAACTGCGCGAGCACCATGGATACCAGCGCGAGCGCGAGAGGAACGATTGTCCACGCCCAGGTCAGGACGCGCGTATAGGCGATCAGCTCGCGCGGCATGGCATCCCCATGGTCGATGAACCGCGCAATGCACTCGATGAGCGGCATGCGCCCGGGACGGAGCGAGCTCCCGAACACCCAGGCAGTGGCGAGAAGGACCAGGATGGGCCATGCGCTTGCGACGCGCGCGGTCATGCCGACGTCGAGCAGTGCGAGCACTCCCAATCCGCACGCGGCGAGCCCGCCGAGCGCGATGCCCCATGGGGGGCGGCGGCTCCGGGCGAAACTGACCAGCAGGCCCGTCGCGACCATCGCCAGGAACACGACCATGAGCGGCCTGCTCGACCGGACGAGCGCGAGGTGTAGCACGATGGGGCTCGCACCGAGCAGAACCGCGATGAGTCCCTTCATCGCCGTCTCTCTCCAGCTAGCCGGTCGCCGGCGGGCGAGCGTTCATTTCGGGCGGTGCTCGTCCACGTGCCGGGCGAGGCTGCGCAACGAGGTGAACACCGTCCGGCTCTCGTCGTCGTCCGCGCGCAGCTCCACGCCGTAGCGCTTGCTGATCGCAAGGGAAATCTCGAGCATGTCGATCGAATCGAGTCCGAGTCCCTCGCCGTACAGGGGCGCGTCGGGAGCGATGTCGTCCGGGGCGATCTCGAGGTTGAGCACCTCGACCATGAGGCCGGAGAGCTCGGATTCGAACGACGTCTTGGCGGTCATGGTGGTTGACATGGGGTCGCGGCTCCGCTCGGTCTGTGTCTTGGATGTGTCGCGGGGGCCCGGGTGTTGCTTGTTCCCGTTACTTTAATGTATTCGCCTCGGCGCGGGGTGCTTTTGGCGGCGCTTCCCTATGCGACCGGCCGGATGTTCGCGCGCCGCCGCCGGGCCGCCGCGACACTTCGCCCGGGTGTCGCCAGACTCTTCAGATAGTAGATCAGCTGGAAGAGCCGGATGCGCCAGCGAACGCCGCGCGCGCCATAAATGTCACCCGCAAGAAGCGAAACGACGCCCCGGACGACTCCGAGGATGTTCCGGGGCCGCATGAGGAGGTCGCGCATGACGGGTGTCGTGACCCGGTAGATGAACCACGAGAACAGGCGCAGGCCGCGCCGCACGCGGCGCTCGTA
>JBAVOG010000122.1:0-2143 GCA_049691875.1 Burkholderiales bacterium
GCTTCCAGGTGCTGTCGTCGATCACCTGTCCGCCCCAGCCATACTCGACGAGAAAGCCCGACGGATTCCAAGTGTAGAACGACGTGACGTAGTCGCCCGAATGGCGGCCAAGCGTAACGCCGATCTTCTCCGGATCGGCGAGCGCGAGGTCGTAGCCCTGACCGACGTCGTCGAAGCTATAAAGCTCCACCATCATGTGGTGGACCATGTTGATGCCGCTCTCGACGAAGGCGATCGAGTGATGGCGCGGATTGACGTGGAAGAAATAAGCCGGGAACGGCCGCGTCCAGTAATCGCTGAGCCGGAATTCCAGAACGTCCTGATAAAACGACATCACGTCGGCGATGCGTTCGAAATGCATCACCACGTGGCCCATACCGAGTGGGCCGGTGCGGAAGCCCGAAATGTTGCGGCCGGGACGGAACGGGTCGGTCGCAATCTGCGCGCCGTGGAAAATCTCGAGCCGGTTGCCAGCGGGATCATTGAGGACGATCAAGTCTTCAACGCACCGCTCATCGGCCAGTGCGCGCGAGCCCCGCGCCACCTTGGTTCCGGCCGCTTCGATCCGCGCCGCCATCGTATCGAGTACCGCAGCGTCCGCGACCTCCCAGCCGAAGAAGCCGATGCCCTGGCCACCGTCCGCATCGACTACGAGGCGCTGCTTCCGATCGTCCATGCGGAAGGCAAGGCTGGAGCGGCTCTTATCGAGCTGCTCCATGCCAAGAAAGTTCCTGCCGTAGCTGCTCCAGTCCCCCAAGTCCTTGGCGCGCACGCCGACATAGCCCAAGCCTTCGATGCCGGAAGCCTGCACACCCATGGCGGACCTCATCTTTCGTGAAATGGCGCGGCTCATTTAACGGGCACCGATCCGCAAGAGATCGGCGCTGCCGGTCAGGCGTGCGCCACTGCCTTCGCCTGCTTCTCGATCTGCGCCTTCAGCCGCGGATAGACCTTCAGGGCATTACCCTCGAACACCTTCTGCTTGTCGGCGGCAGACAGGTCCGACGTGCCATCAACATAGCGCTTGGTGTCGTCGAAATACTGCCCGGTCTTCGGGTCGATGCCCTTCACGGCGCCGACCATTTCGGATGCGAACAGGATGTTGTCGACCGGCACCACCTTGGTGAGCAGATCAATGCCCGGCTGGTGATAGACGCAGGTGTCGAAGTAGATGTTGCTGCCCATGATCTCGGTGAGCTCCGGGCGTTTGTTGTCGAGCGCGATGCCGCGGAACCGGCCCCAGTGGTACGGCACCGCGCCGCCGCCATGCGGCACGATCAGCTTCAGCTTGTGGAAGTCCTTGAACACGTCCGACAGGATGAGCTGCATCACCGCCATGGTGTCGGCGTTGAGGTAGTACGAGCCGGTGGTGTGCTGCGCCGGATTGCAGCAGCCCGAGACGTGGATCATCGCCGGGACGTCGAGCTCGATCATCTTCTCGTAGAACGGATACCAGTACTTGTCGGTCAGCGGCGGTGCGTTGAAGTAGCCGCCGGACGGATCGGGATTGAGGTTGCAGCCGACGAAGCCCAACTCCTTGACGCAGCGCTCCAGCTCCTTGATCGACGAGGTTGGCGCTTCCCCTTGCGTCTGCGGCAACTGGCAGACGCCGATGAAGTTCTTCGGGAACAGCGTGCAGACCCGGTGGATCAGGTCGTTGCAGATCTCGGTCCATTCCTGCGACACCGCAAAGTCGCCGATGTGGTGACCCATGCCGGAGGCGCGCGGCGAGAAGATCGTCAGATCGGTGCCGCGCGCGCGCTGCAGCTTGAGCTGGTTTTGCTCGATGCTCTCGCGGATCTCGTCGTCGGACATCTTCAGCGCCGCCCGCGACGGCATCGCGGTCTTGTCCTTGGCATTGGCCGCGGCGGTCTGCTCCTTGCGGAAGCGGTGCAGGTCTTTCGGCTCGGTCGTGTAGTGGCCGTGACAATCGATGATCATTGGTACCGTCGCTGCTGGTGGGCGAAGCCCGGGAGGGGATTTGGCGCGGATGCTACGGTCCGCGGCGGCATTGTCAAACCCGGATTGCGATCTGATAGGATGCGCCGCATCCTAAGGGAGACTTCCGAAAAATGGCCGATCTGCCGCGTCTGAACAACATCATCCGTGCCCTCGAAGCGGGCCAGCATGCGCTCACCTGTTT
>JBAVOG010000123.1:0-1764 GCA_049691875.1 Burkholderiales bacterium
ACTCCACCGGCAGCAGATCGGCCTGCCGCGCGTCGAGCCAGCGCTTGGCCGCGCCGCTCTGGCACTTCGGGCAATGCCGGTTGCGGCAGGAGTTGTAGGCGATCTCGACCTGCGCGCAGGCGTCGCAGCGCAGTACATGTCCCCCCAGCGCCGCGCTGCGGCACTGTTCGATGGCGGACATCACCTTGAGCTGACCGACGCTCAGGTGAGCGTGCTGCGCTTGCCGCCAGGCCGGCCCGTGAGCGCGGAAGATATCCGCGACCTCCAGGGCGGGACGCCCCATCGGCGCGCGCTAGGCGGTGGGCAAGCGCTCCAGGGGGCTGATCACTTCGCGCAGCAGGTCGGTGGCCACCTGCGCATAGAGGGCCGTGGTCTCCAACTTCTGGTGCCCGAGCAGCACCTGAATGACCCGAATGTCGACCTTCTGCTCCAGCAGGTGGGTGGCGAAGCTGTGGCGCAGTGTGTGCATCGACACGCGCTTGTCGATCTTCGCGGCCTCGGCAGCCGCATGGATGGCCCGGTTGAGCTGGCGCGTGGACAGCGGGTCCATCGGATTGAGGCCGGGGAACAGCCAACCGTTCGGCAGCATCTTGCCCTGGGCATGGGCCAGACGCCACCAGGCACGCAGCCGCTCCAGCAGCACCGGCGAGAGCATGGCGTAGCGATCCTTGCGGCCCTTGCCCTGCTCGACGCGCAGCGTCATGCGCTGGCTGTCGATGTCACCGACCTTCAGCGCGCTCACCTCGCTGGCGCGAAGACCTGCGCCGTAGGCGATCGACAGTGCCGTCTGACACTTCAGGTTCGGTGCGGCGCAAATCAGGCGCGCGACCTCTTCGCGGTTCAACACGACCGGCAAAGTGCGCGGAACGCGCACCGGCTGCATCTTCGCCATCAACTCGCCACGGTCGAGCGTAACGTCAAAGAAGAAATTCAAGCCGGTGATCGTCGCGTTGAGCGTGATCGGCGAGGTGCCGTGATCAACCAGGTGCAGCTGAAATCGCCGCAGATCCTCTACCGTGGCGGTGTCGGGAGAGCGTTCTAGGAAGGCGGCCAGCTGCCGAACGGCACGGATGTAGCCGGCCTGCGTCTGGTCGCAGAGCTTGCGCATGCGCATGTCGTCGATCATGCGTTGACGCAGCGGCGTGACGGCTTGAGTCGATGGGACCATGGTTCTGCTCCTGTCCAAGAACGAGGCGGATTGCCTCAATCCTCAACATAAGAAACAGATCCTATGTCTCCACGACCCGCCGACAACCCTCCGCCGCCGGGGCGGAGTGCTTCTTACCGCGCGAGCGGTTTAGACATCATGTATTGACCTGCCCGACCTCAAGCGACGCGGATTAAGCTTGGGGTTTCAACAACCACCGGCTCAGAGCCGCAATTGAGGGGGCAGGTCGTGAAAGAGTTTAGCAAGTACGTCGGCATGGATGTGCACAAGGAGACGATCGCGGTGGCGGTGGCCGAAGCGCGAGGTGGTGAGGTGCGCTACCTCGGGGAGATCGCCAATTCGCCGGAAGCGATCCAGAAACTGGTGAAGCAGCTGCGGAAAGGCGATGCCCGATTGTCGTTCTGTTATGAGGCAGGCCCGTGCGGATATGGCATTCATCGCCAACTGACCGAGCTGGGTTGGGATTGCCAGGTAGTCGCGCCATCGCTGATCCCGAAGAAGGCGGGCGACCGGGTCAAGACCGACCGCCGCGACAGCGTGTCGCTGGCGCGTTTGCATCGGGCGGGAGAGTTGACGGCGGTGTGGGTGCCGGACGA
>JBAVOG010000124.1:0-2965 GCA_049691875.1 Burkholderiales bacterium
GCGTGGCGGTGCGATCGGGCGCGAGTCCGGCGGGCCCGCCGGGCGCGCCGGGCAAGGCGGGGAAAGAGGCCGGGGGCTAGTTTGATCCTCTCCGAGATCTCGATCCGGCGTCCGGTGCTCGCCACGGTGATGAGCCTGGTGGTGGTGCTGATCGGCATCGTGGCCTACCAGCGGCTCCCGGTGCGCGAGTACCCGAAGATTGACGAGCCGACCGTGACGGTCGAGACCAAGTACCGCGGCGCGAGCGCGGAGATCATCGAGTCGCGCGTGACGAAGCCGCTGGAAGAGTCGCTGGCCGGTATCGAGGGCGTCGACACCATCACCTCGATCAGCCGCGCCGAGAACAGCCAGATCACGGTCAAGTTCAGGCTGGAGCGAAATCCGGACGCCGCGGCAAGCGATGTGCGCGATCGGGTAGCGCGGATTCGCGGGAAGCTGCCGGACGATATCGACGAGCCGGTGATCGCGAAGGTGGAAGCCGACGCGAATCCGATCATCTGGCTCGCTTTCTCGAGCGACCGATTCACGCCACTGGAAGTCACCGATTACGCGAGCCGGATCGTGAAGCCGCGGCTGCAGACGTTGCCCGGGGCCGCCGACGTGCGTGTGTTTGGCGAGCGGCGATTCTCGATGCGGATCTGGCTCGACCGCAGCAAGCTTGCCGCGTATCGACTCACGCCCCAGGACGTCGAGGACGCACTGCGTCGGCAGAACGTCGAGATTCCGGCCGGGCGCATCGAGAGCCGGGCGCGCGAATTCTCGGTGGTTGCGGAGACCGATCTCGTGCGGCCGGAGCAATTCGACAACGTGATCGTGCGGAGCGTCAACGGGTATTCCGTCCGGATCCGCGACGTCGGGCGCGCGGAGATCGCGGCGGAGAGCGAGCGATCGATCGTGCGGTTCAACGGCCGGGCTGCGGTGGCCCTCGGCGTGATCAAGCAGGCGACCGCCAACCCGCTCGACCTGTCGGGCGCGGTCCGCGCCGAGCTTCCCCGACTGCTCCAGGAACTCCCGGATGGACTTTCCGTGCGGGTTGCCTACGACTCGTCGATCTTCATCGAGCGGTCCATCAGCGGCGTGTACACGACGATCCTCGAGGCGATCGTGCTGGTCGCGCTGGTGATCTTCTTCTTCCTGCGCTCGGTACGGGCCACGATCATCCCGCTGGTGACGATTCCGGTCGCACTGATCGGATCGTTCGGGCTGATGTACGTGCTCGGATTCACGGTGAATACCCTGACGCTGCTCGCGCTGGTCCTCGCCATCGGTCTGGTGGTGGACGACTCCATCGTGATGCTGGAGAACATCTTCCGGCATATCGAGGCGGGCGAGCCGCCGGTGCGCGCCGCGCTCACGGGCGCGAAGGAGATCGGGTTTGCGGTGGTCGCGATGACGTTGACGCTCGCTGCGGTCTACGCTCCGGTAGCCTTCATGACCGGGAGGACCGGAAAGCTTTTCATCGAGTTCGCGCTGACGCTCGCGGGGGCGGTGCTTGTTTCCGGATTCGTGGCGCTCTCCCTTTCTCCGATGATGTGCTCGAAGTTGCTGCGGCACGAGGCGCGGCACGGCCGGGTGTACAACGCCATCGAGGCGGCGATCGGCCGATTGACCGACGGGTACCACCGTGCGCTGACCCGTGTGGTCGGATTATCGCTCGCTGGGCGCATCGCCCTGTTCCTGGGGATCATGGCGGTGTGCGGCGCGACAATCGTATGGCTGAGCCAGACGACTCGGGCGGAGCTGGCGCCCATCGAGGATCGCGGCGTGTTCCTTGGAATGTTCCTCGGCCCGGAAGGGGCGACCATCGACTACACCGACGGATACGCCAGACGGCTGGAGCAGATCTACGAGAAGACTGCCGACGTCGAGCGTTACTTCGTCGTGTCCGGCTTTCCGAGCGTCTCTCAGGGAGTGTCTTTCATCGGGCTGACGGACTGGGACTTGCGCAACCGAAAGTCCGAGGCGGTGGCAAACGAAGTACGTCCCAAGATGTCCGCGCTGCCCGGCGTCCTTGCTTTTGCGATGCTTCCGCCTTCGCTCGGCCAGGGTTTCCGATCCCGCCCCGTAGAGTTCGTGGTCGTCACGTCAGGCTCCTACGAGGAACTCGACCAGGCGGTCGGCCGCATCGTCGCCGAGGCGCAGAAGAACCCGGGGCTGCAGAACGTGGATACCGATCTGCGGCTGAACAAGCCCGAGTTCAAGGTGCAGGTGAACCGCGATCGCGCGGCGGACGCCGGCGTGGCGGTGGACACCGTCGGACGAACCATGGAGACCATGCTCGGCGGGCGCCAGGTCACGCGCTACAAGAACAACGCCGAGCAGTACGACGTGATCGTGCAGATGTTGCCGGCCGACCGCGCCGATCCGAATGACATCAGCGACATCTTCGTGCGCGGTCGCAACGACCAGATGGTGCCGCTGACGAGCCTCGTGAGCATTCGCGAATCGGTCGCGCCGCGCGAGCTCAATCATTTCGGCCAGCGCCGTTCGGCGACGATCACCGCCAACCTCGCGCCGGGTTACTCGCTCGGCGAGGCGCTCGATTTCATGAACGAGATCGCGCAACGTGAGCTGCCACCCGGAGCGGCGACCGACCTGAACGGTGTTTCGCGCGAGTTCCGCGAGTCGTCGCGCGGACTCCTGCTCACCTTCGTGCTCGCGCTTGCGTTCATCTATCTCGTCCTCGCCGCGCAGTTCGAGAGCTTCCGCGATCCGCTGATCATCCTGCTCACGGTGCCCCTGTCGATGGTCGGGGCATTGGCCGCGCTGAAGTTCTCGGGCGGGACACTGAACGTGTACAGCCAGATCGGCCTCGTTACGCTGGTCGGACTGATCACCAAGCACGGCATCCTGATCGTGGAGTTCGCCAATCAGCTGCGAGACCGCGGCGCTGCGCTCCGAGCGGCGGTCGTCGAGTCCGCGGTGCTGCGGCTCCGGCCGATCCTCATGACCACCGGAGCAATGG
>JBAVOG010000125.1:0-1810 GCA_049691875.1 Burkholderiales bacterium
GGCGAGATTCAAGGCCGCATCGTCATCGATTTTGCAGAATAGGAAACCCTCATGAACACCGATCCGGTAGTCATCGTTGGACTCGCCCGCACCCCGATGGGCGCCTTTCAGGGCGAGCTCAGGAACTTCGTTGCGCCGGAGCTCGGCGCCACCGCCATCCGCGCAGCAGTCGAGCGCGCCGAGGTCTGCCCCGAGGAAATCGACGAAGTCATCATTGGCTGCGTGCTCCCCGCCGCCCAGGGCCGGCCGTTGGCCCGTTCGGTCCACCCGGCAAGTCGCCGAAATAAACTGGCACCGGAGAACTAGCCATGGCGGAAAGAGACAAGGAACCCGTTTTGGAACACACTCATGAAAAATATCAGCGCCTGCTGGACTCCTGCAGGTCGCTGCCACCCACGCCTACTGCCGTCGCGCACCCCTGCGACCAGACCTCGCTCGAAGGCGCCGTCGACGCGGCACGCCTTGGTCTCATTGCGCCGATCCTGGTCGGACCGCGCGCACGCATAGAAGCGCTGGCCAGGCAATACGCGATCGACATCACGGGGCTGCCGATCGTCGACGCGCCCTTCAGTCACGCCTCCGCCGAGCAGGCGGTCGCGATCGTACGCGAAGGCAAGGCCGAGGCCCTGATGAAGGGAAGCCTTCACACCGACGAACTGATGGGCGCCGTCGTCAAGCGCGA
The DNA here is from genome assembly GCA_049691875.1 of Burkholderiales bacterium. Lineage (GTDB taxonomy): Bacteria > Pseudomonadota > Gammaproteobacteria > Burkholderiales > SG8-39 > JAABRB01. Next base: position 683 of record JBAVOG010000125.1, read on the forward strand.
TACCGGATTGCGCACCGCACGACGCGTAAGCCACTGCTTCGTGATGGACGTGCCGACCTACCCGGAGCCTCTGATAATCACGGACGCAGCGGTAAACATCGCACCGACGCTCGAGGAAAAGGTCGACATCGTCCAGAACGCGATCGACCTCGCGCATGCGCTGGGCGCCCCGGAGGTTCGCGTCGCCATACTCTCGGCGATGGAGACGGTGAATCCCAAGGTGCCGTCGACGATCGAGGCCGCCGCGCTGTGCAAGATGGCCGACCGCGGGCAGATCACGGGAGCGATCCTCGACGGCCCGCTCGCGCTCGACAACGCGATCAGCCTGGAGTCGGTGAAGATCAAGAAGATCAATTCGCCGGTGGCGGGTCGGGCCAATGTACTGGTGGTGCCCGATCTGGAGGCCGGCAACATGCTCGCGAAGAGCCTGTCGTTTCTCGCCAACGCCGATGCGGCCGGCATCGTGCTCGGCACGCGCGTTCCGATCATACTCACCAGCCGGGCCGACGCGGTCATGACCCGCCTTGCTTCGTGCGCGGTCGCGACGCTCGTGGCGAGAGCCCGCCCTGAAGCGAGCGGCAAAGTGGTAGCCTGAGATGGCCGATGCAGTTGCCGTCGTCAACGCAGGGTCCTCGAGCATCAAGTTCTCGCTGTTCGCGGCAGCCGGCAGCGAACTCGAGCTGACGATGGACACGCGCGCCATCGAGAAGGTCGTCTACCACCAGTCGGGCTTGTTCGGCGTATCCGGAGTCTCCAGCGACATGCGCGCGCTCGAGGCGAGTGTCGAGCCGGACGCGAAGACCGCGGTCGAGTTCTTTGCATATCGGATCGGCCGCGAGCTTGGGTCGCTCGCCGCGGCGCTCGGTGGACTGGACGCGATCGTATTCACGGCGGGCATCGGCGAGAACAGCCGCTCGTTGCGCGAGCGCGTGTGCAAGGACGCCGCCTGGCTCGGCATCGAGCTCGATGCGGCGGCGAACCAGGCGAATGCTTCCACGATCAGCACGCCGGCGAGTCGCGCCGCCGCTTTGGTCATCCCGACGAACGAAGAGCTCATGATCGCCCGCCACACGCAGGCGCTGCTCATCGCACCACGGGTTGACGTCACTGGACTCGACTCTAGGAGAC
>JBAVOG010000126.1:0-1764 GCA_049691875.1 Burkholderiales bacterium
GCCCACGATCTTGCGCCGCTCGCCGAGTCGCGCGGCGTGACGCTCGACGTCGATGCCGAGGAGAACGTCGCAACGATCGGCAGCGAGGATGCGCTGCGCATCCTCCTTTCCAATCTTGTCGACAACGCGATTCGCTACACGATTCCCGGCGGCTCGATCGTGGTCCGGGTCTCCAGCGCAGCCGGCGACTCGATCCTCGAGGTCGCGGACGACGGGCCGGGAATTCCCGAGAGCGAGCGCCCGCGGGTCTTCGACCGTTTCTATCGCGTGGCCGGCACCGAGCAGCCGGGTAGCGGACTCGGCCTCGCCATCGTGCGCCAGGTCGCCGAGCTGCATCGCGCGCGTGTGGAGCTCGGCGCGGGGCTCGAAGGCGCCGGGCTGGCCGTTCGCGTGCGCTTTCCGCCTGCCTGAGGAGTGGGTGGGGGGGTCTTAAGTCCGGCTTAAGGATTGCGTTTCACCATCGTCGACGAGACGAGGGATGGTCCCTCGGTGCTTGCGAGCGATAGGAGAAAACCATGTTGAAACGCAATCGTCTGGCCGGTTCGGCCATTGCCCTAGCGGTTGCCGCGGCGTTTGCGGCGGGCTGCACCGAAGCGAGGCTACCCGGGGTAAGCGATGCCAACGCGATGACCGCCGCCCCAGTTGTCGCTACAGCGCAGACCCCGAGCGCAGGGACGCGCTATGGGCTGCCCGACTTCAGCGCGCTCGTCAAAGCGCAAGGTCCGACAGTGGTGAACGTCGCGGTGAAGAAGAACGCCCCGGAAATGACCGCCGGGATGCCGCAGTTCGACGAGAACGGCCCTTTTGGCGAATTCTTCCGCCGCTTCGGCATTCCCGTGCCTCCCGGCGCGGGCGAGCAAGGCGAGCCGGGCATCCCTCATCCCAGCCAAGGCGTGGGCTCGGGCTTCATCATCAGCCCCGATGGGCTGATTCTCACCAACGCGCACGTGGTGGACGGGGCCGACGAGGTCACGGTCAAGCTCTCGGACAAGCGCGAGTTCACCGCCAAGGTGCTGGGAGTCGATGCGCGCTCGGACGTGGCGGTGATCAAGATCGAGGCCACGGGACTTCCCGCGGTGCGAATCGGCGATCCCAACAAGGCCGAGGTCGGCGAGTGGGTCGCGGCGATCGGTTCGCCCTTTGGTCTGGAGAGCACAGTGACCGCGGGGATCATCTCGGCCAAGTCGAGGAACCTCCCCGACGAGCGCCTGGTGCCCTTCATCCAGACCGACGTGGCCGTCAACCCCGGCAACTCCGGGGGGCCGCTCTTCAACCTTGACGGCGAAGTCGTCGGGATCAACTCCATGATCTACAGCCGCACCGGCGGCTACATGGGAGTGTCCTTTGCGATTCCGATCGATGTGGCGATCAAGGTCAAGGACGATCTGGTGAAGTACGGCAAAGTGACGCGTGGCCGCATCGGCGTGGTGATCCAGTCGGTGACCAAGCCCCTCGCCGAGTCCTTTGGCCTCGCCAAGGCGAAAGGCGCGCTCGTCTCCAAGGTCGAACCCGACAGTCCCGCGGCCAAGGCGGGCCTGAAGACGGGTGACGTGATCCTCGCCTGGAACGGCCAGCCGATCAGCGAGTCCGCCGATCTGCCCCCGCGCGTGGCCGACACCAAGCCTGGCGCGCAGGCGAGCCTCACGGTCTGGCGCGAGGGCAAAGAGCAAAACCTCACCATCGCGGTCGGCGAGATGCCCGCCGACCAGGCCACGCTTGCCGCAGCGGCCACGCCTACGGCGCAGGGCAAGCTCGGTGTGGCGG
>JBAVOG010000127.1:0-3221 GCA_049691875.1 Burkholderiales bacterium
GTCGTCCGCTGCTGCTCGCTGCGCTCCCTGTCGCGGCGGTGCAACCGACGCCCTTCCAGCGCGACCTCTCGCCCACTCACACGAAGCGCCTCAGCCAGAAGATCGACGAGGCCGGCGCGTTCCTCGATCCGATCATCGTCGTGCGCGGTGAGGGCGGCCAGCTCTGGACGCCGAACGGCCGGCACCGCCTGGCGGCCGCAAAGGTGCTGGGGCTCAAGCAGATCTCCGCACTCGTTTCGCCGGACGAGCAGCTGGCGTTCCGGATTCTCGCGCTCAACACCGAGAAGGCGCACAACCTCAAGGATCGAAGCCTCGAGGTGATCCGCATGGCGCGCAGTCTCGCCAAGCGCCAGCCGCGTGCCCGCGAGAGCGATTTCACCGCGCAGTTCGAGGCCCCCGAGTTCCTCACGCTCGGGCTCCTGTACGTGGACGACGCCCGGTTCGCGGGCGGTGCCTACGGGCCGTTCCTGAAGAAAGTCGATCGGTTCTCCGATCGCACGCTGCCCGTGTCGCTGCGCGAGCGCGAGGGTTACGCGGCGCGTCTGCGCGGCATCGACGCGGAGGTGCGCAAGATCGTGAAGGCGCTCGAGGCGCGCGGATTCAAGTCGCCGTATCTGCGCACCTTCGTCGTCGCGCGGATCAATCCGGTCCGCTTTCACCGCATCAAGGCCGGCGACCGCAAGCCGCCGATGCCGATTGCCGAAGCCCTCACGCGAATGTCGGCGGCGGCGAAGCGCTTCGACGCGAAGAGCGTCAAGCAGGCCGACCTGGCGATGGTCGCTGCGGTCGCGCCCGATAGCTGACGCAAAGCGGCGGCGAGGCGCTTCGCCTGCCACCGCCGCTAATCCGATGTGCCCGGTCAACCGGTGCGCGATCGCGTATGCGTGCAGTCCGCAACGATGACCGTTGGTCGTGAAGATGGAAGCGCGACGTTCCGTCGAATTACGCTCGCGATGCTATGATTCCCTCGCCCGATCGGAGCCTGTCGTCACAATGGCTCGGCCTGGAGGAGGAGAAAAAATGAGACGCATCGGAGCAAAGTTGTTCCTGGCCGCTGCGACGCTTGCGGCGTTGGGCCTCGTGCCGCAGACCGCAGCGGCCCAGACAATCCTGTACAACTGCTTCTTTCCGCCCCAGCACTACGCGTGCCGCGTGATGCTGCGCGACTGGAACAAGGAGATCGAGAAGGCGACCGGGGGCCGGGTGAAGTTCAACATCCCCCCCAAGAGTCTCGCCGCGCCCTCGGATCAATACGACGGGGTCGTGAACGGTGTGATGGACGCGGCGGTCCAGATGAACCAGTTCATCTCGAACAAGGTGGCCGGCATCCAGGTGGGCCAGCAGCCGTTTATCGGCACGGAAAGCGCGGAGTCGGCCAGTGTCGCGCTGTGGCGAACCTACCAGAAGTTCTTCGCCGGCAAGAACGAGTACGGTCCGGTGAAGCTCCTCGCTGTCTACGCGTTGAACGGCAGCGACTTCTTCTCCACGAACGACCAGCCCATCCGCACGATCGACGACATCAAGAACCGCAAGATGTGGGTGCTGCCGGGCGTCACTGCCAACATCATCAAGGGCACGGGTTCGGCCGCGGTCGCCGGGCCGGCGGTGCAGATGCTGGAGATCATCTCGAAGGGCGTCGTCGACGGCTACGTGGGGGTGACGTTCTCCTCGGTGGTGCAGTTCAAGCTGACCGACTACACCAAGTCGGCGACCGTCTTCGACCGCAAGATCTTCACGCCGACGTTCTCGTTCTTCATCCACGAGAAGAAGTGGAACGAGATCTCCGAAGCCGACCGCAATGCGATCGTCGCGCTGAGCGGCGAGAAGATGTCGCGCCATTTCGGCCAGATACAGGATGGCGTGCAGCAGAAGGCCCGCGACCAGCTGCTGAAAGGCGGGCTCAAGCTCGTCGAGGGGGACGACGCGACGCTGCGCCAGCTCGAGGCGATCGGCCAGCCCATGATCGACGAGTGGGTGAAGAAGGTCGCCGTCATGGGCATCGACGGCAAGGCGGTAATCGCGTACTACAAGACAGTGATCGCCGAGGAAAACGCCAAGCGCAAGTAGCGATCCCCGGTCTCGCGAAACGCCCGAATCCGGCGCTTTGCGGGACGGGTTGCCGGGACGGGCGACCCCACAATGCTGAAGCGAATCGAAGCGATTGCGTCGCGCACCCTCGGGGTGATCGCCGCGGCGGCGCTTTTCGCGATGATGGTGCTGACCTTCATCGACGTCATCGGCCGCTACGGTTTTCACAGCTCGATCTTCGGCACGGCCGAGATCGTCGAATTCCTCATGATGCTGACGGTCTTCGCCGGCCTCGCGTTCATCACGGCGAAGAACGAGCACATCACCATCACGCTGCTGGAGCCGATGATTGCCCGCAGGTTCGCCGCTCCGCAGCGCTGGATGTCGATCGCGATCTCGGTGGGCTGCACGCTGCTCATCGCCTGGCAGATGATCGAGCACGCCGTCGACCTCTTCAGGAGCGGGAAGCGCACGGCGGTACTCGATCTTCCCCAGTGGACGCTGCCGATGTCGGCGGCGCTGCTGTCGCTGGTCGGATTGGCCCTGCTGGTCGGGGCGGTCGTGCGCACGCGCGGCCGGCTCGGCGCCACGGTCATGCAGTCGGATTGAGCGTCGCCGATGACCATCGCGCTGATCGGCTTTGCAGGCCTGCTGTTCCTCTGCTTCCTCGGGTTCCCGCTCGGTTTTTCGACGCTCATCGCCGGGGTGGTCGGGTTCGCGTACATGCGGAGCTGGGACTGGCACGCCTCGGTCACGATGATGTCGCAGCAGATCGTCGAGACGGGCGCGAACTACGGCCTGTCGGTGATCCCGCTCTTCCTGCTGATGGGCGTGTTCATCCATCGCGCGAACATTTCGGAGGATCTATTCGAGGCCTCGAACGCGCTGCTCGGCAGGTTCCGTGGCGGCCTCGCGCAGGCGACGGTGCTTGCCTGCGCCGGATTCTCCGCGGTTTCGGGCTCCTCGCTCGCAACGGCGGCCACGATGACGAAGGTGGCGATGCCGCACATGCGACGCTACCGGTACGACGACTCGCTCTCGTCCGGGGTGATCGCTGCGGGCGGCACGCTCGGCATCATGATTCCGCCCTCCGTCCCGCTCGTGATTTACGGTCTCGTGGCCGAGCAGGACATCGGCAAGCTCTTCATCGCCGGGGTTGGGCCGGGGATCCTGCTGGTCGCGCTCTACATGGC
>JBAVOG010000128.1:0-6908 GCA_049691875.1 Burkholderiales bacterium
CCGGATGGCTCCCAGCCGGCAAGCCCCAGGAGCGCTTGCTTCAACTGATCGAACCCTGCACCGGTTTTCGCGGACGTGAAGACATGCACGGCATCGTCGGTATCCTTGGTCGGGGCTCGCTCCGGCACGAGATCTAGCTTGTTGTGTACCACGAGGCGCGGGAGCCGCGCCGGAATGCGTGCCACGATCGACTCGTCCGCGCTGGTAACGCCCGTGCGCGCGTCCACGATCAAGAGCAACAGGTCGGCCCGCTCGATTTCGCTCCACGTGCGTGCGATGCCGATTTGCTCGACCTCGTCGTGCGCCTCTCGAAGCCCCGCGGTATCCACGATGTTGAGGGGTACTCCATCGATCTGGATCGTCTGTCGGACGGTGTCGCGCGTGGTTCCGGGAATCGCCGTGACGATCGCCAGGTCCTCGCCCGCAAGCCGGTTGAGCAGGCTCGACTTGCCGACGTTCGGCTGTCCCGCGAGGACGACGCTCAGGCCACTTCGCAGAAGACTGCCTTGGCGCGCGCGCGCGCGCGCATTCGCGAGCTCGCCGCACACTTCCGACAGGCGCCTCCGCGCATCCGCGCGATCGAGCGGGTCGAGCTCTTCCTCGGGGAAATCGAGGGTCGCCTCGACCAGCATGCGCAATTCGATAAGCCGGTCGACCAGCGCTTGCACCGCCGCGGAGAAATCACCCTGCAGCGCGCGAACGGCGCACCGCGCGGCGGCGTCCGTCGCCGCCTCGATGACATCCGCCACGGCCTCGGCCTGAGCGAGATCCAGCTTGTCATTGAGAAACGCACGCCGCGTGAACTCGCCGGGCTCTGCAATGCGTGCCCCTAACTCCAGCGCACGGGCAAGCAGCAATTGCAGGACGACCGGACCACCGTGGCCGTGCAACTCGAGCACGTCCTCACCGGTGTAGGAATGCGGTGCGGGAAAGAATAGCGCGATGCCGTCGTCTATGGCCTCACCGGCGCCGTCGCGAAAGGTCGCGCGGGTCGCGTGCCGCGATGCGGGCACCTTGCCAATCAGCTGCGTCGCGAGACCGCTCAGTGATGGCCCCGATATGCGCACCACGCCGATCCCCGCCCGGCCTTGCGCGGTCGCGATGGCCGCGATGATGTCAGTCGATGGGGCAATCACGTTCGGCACGTCCACAGCAAAAGCCGTGGCATCAGCGACCGCGGTGTTTCCCCTCCGGTCGCGATGGCCGCAATGATGTCACTCGATGGGGCAATCACTTGGGGACGTACCCTCGTCTCACGACCCCTCCACTTCGGGCGCGCGGCTGCGCCTACGCGGGTTTGGCTTTCTTACCGTCGGCGATCGCCATCATGCGCGTGATGTGCCACTGCTGGGCGATCGAGAGGATATTGTTGACCAGCCAGTACAGCACGAGGCCCGCCGGAAAGAAGAAGAACATCACGCCGAACGCATACGGCATGATCATCATGACCTTGGCCTGCACCGGATCGGGGGGAGTCGGATTGAGCCGCGTCTGGAAGACCATGGATGCCATCATCAGCACGGGCAGGATGTACCACGGATCCGGCGACGACAGGTCCGTGATCCACCCGAAGAAAGGTGCCTGCCGCAGCTCCACGCTCCCGAGCAATACCCAGTACAGCGCGATGAACACGGGGATCTGGACCACGATCGGGAGGCATCCCCCGAGCGGGTTGATCTTCTCCTCCCTGTATAGCTCCATCATCGCCTGGTTCATCTTCGCGCGGTCGTTTCCGTACTGCTCGCGGAGCTTCGTGAGACGCGGCGTCACCTTTTTCATCCGCGCCATGGATTTGTAGCTGGCCGCGGACAACGGATAGAAGACGAGCTTGATCAGCATCGTCAGGAGAATGATGGCCACGCCCCAGTTCTTGACCAGGCCATGGATCCAGTTGAGCAACCAGAATATCGGTGCGGCCAGCACCGTCAACCAGCCGAAGTCCACCACCAGCTCGAGTCCCGGTGCCACCTGCTCGAGGTGATTGAGGTCTTGCGGACCCGCGTAGACGTGCATGACGACCTTGCCTGACTGTCCTGGAGCAACGGCGGGGACAGGCAATATGACCCCGGCGCTGAACAGACCTTCCGACACTTTGCGAGTAAAGAACTCACGCTGCACATTTCCCGGTGCAACAAGCGCCACCACGAAGTAGTGCTGGACCATGGCGATCCAGCCATTGTCGGCATTCGGGGTGTATGACGTCTTGCCCTTCTCGATGTCCTCGAAACTGACCTTCACGTACTTGTTCTGCTCGGTGTAGACGGCGGGACCGTGAAACGTCCGCAACATGAACGTGTCGCCGGGGGACGGCGAATTGTCCCGTGTCACCTGAAAGTACGCGTGCGCGTTGATCGGCTCCGACCTCCCATTCTCGATCTCTTGGGTCACGTCGATGAGGTAGCTGGAGCGCTTGAACGTGTAGATCTTGACGACGCGCACGCCTTCCGCGTTGGTAGCCTCCAGTCGAACCTCGAGGGCGTCCTGGCCGGGCTTCAGCTCGTATTCCTTTGCAGTCGGGACGAACTGCGTCTTGTGGTTCGGCAGGTCCGTGCCGATCAGGCCACTCTGCAATGCACTGTGAAACTTGGGGCTCAGAAGGACAAAATTCTTGTCCTGTTCCGTTCGGTCCTTATGCTTGAGGAGCTCGAGACGGACGATGTCTCCGCCGAGGGGGCTCACCTCCACGTTCAGAAAATCTGTCCGGACGCTGATGAGATCCTGCTGCGGATGCTCAGCACCGGGCAGATTGGGCACCGCGACCTGGCCTGATGCCGGAGCGCCTGCGCTGCCAGCGGCCGGAATCGAGGGAGTCGGCACGCCTGGTGGCGGTGACGCTTTGCCCGCCGGGGCGGCGACCTGCTCGGCGGGTTTGGGCGGCGGCTGATGGTCACGTTGCCACGCCTCCCACAGCATGAGTACCGAGAAGGAGAAAATGATAAACAGGATTAGACGTTGCGTATCCATCGGCCTTGTTCAATTGCGGAGGCATCCGACCGGGTTGCGTGACAATCCACGGTCCGGTGAGCGCTCGGGAATCTCTGTGCGTGGCACCCCGAGTTCAGCCGCGGTGCGACAACCCGTCACGGGCGCCTTCCGGCGGAGGGACGGGATCGAATCCCCCATGGTGCCAAGGATGGCAGCACGCCAGCCGGCGCACTGCCAGCCAGCTCCCGCGCACGGTACCGTGCCGCTCCAGGGCTTCGACCGCGTACGCAGAACACGACGGATAAAAACGGCAATGCTGCCCGAGCAGCGGGCTCAGAGCGTAGCGATAGACCTGAACGATCGCAATCAGAATTCTACGCATCGCGATATGACGAAAATAGGGCGTCGACTTCGTGAAACGTGATCGGGCGAGGCTTGGGTGCACGGGCCAAGCGCAGTACAAAGTCGCGCCCCCCCAATTCTGCCTGCCGCTGCCGGAAGGACTCGCGCGCAAATCGCTTGATGCGATTTCGCGCGACCGCACTTTTCACCAGCCGCTTTGGCACGACGAGCGCGAGCCGCGGGTAGCCGATCGGATTGACGATGCTGTGAAGCACGAAGCGCTGCGCGCGCGCAATGCGGCCTGACTTGAGCGCCGCACCGACGCCGGCGGATTGGAGCCGCTGGGTTCGCCGCAGGCGAGCGCTGCCCGTCAAACAGCGAGTCGCGCCCGCCCTTTCGCGCGGCGCGCGCGGATGACCGCCCGACCGCCGCGGGTTCGCATCCTGACCAGAAAACCGTGAGCTCGCTTGCGCCGGACGCGCGAAGGTTGGTATGTGCGCTTCATTAGATTTTCCCGAGGGCGGACAGAACCCGCTATTAAACCAAGGAGCTGCGAAACCTGTCAACGTAAGGGGCTCAGCCTGTGGATAACTCCTGCCATTCAGCGTATCATTTCGGTTCTGCAACGATCGTTGATTCCGGGTCCGGCCGAGCCTTTTGCAATGATGGAAACCCTCTGGGAAGCCTGCACCGCTCGGCTGCAAAAAGAGCTTCCTTCTCAACAGTTTAATACCTGGATTCGGCCTCTGCGGCCGGGTGCCGACTCGATCGTCGACAACGAGCTGGCGCTCATTGCGCCCAACCGGTTCGTCCTGCAATGGATCAAAGACCGGTTCGTCCCGAAAATCGAGACGCTCGCCAGCGAGCTGGCTGGACACCCGGTGCGCCTGTCGCTCTGGCTCCCTGAAGTCGAGGCGCCGATCGAGGCGCGTGTCCCCGCGCCGACCAGGCCTCAGCCGAAGCCCGCCGCACCCATCCGCGCGAAGCTCGAACGCTCCAACCTGATCGGGGAGTTCACCTTCGACGGCTTCGTCCCGGGCAAGGCAAACCAACTCGCACGCGCTGCCGCGATCCAGGTCGCCGAGAATCCCGGCACGTCCTACAACCCGCTCTTCATTTACGGCGGCGTGGGACTCGGTAAGACACACCTCATCCATGCCGTCGGCAATCATCTGCTCGCCCAACAACCCAACGCCCGGGCACGCTACCTGCACGCCGCGCAGTACATCTCGGATGTTGTGCGCGCATACCAGCAACGGTCGTTCGACGCATTCAAGCGGTACTACCATTCCCTAGACATCCTGCTCATAGACGACATTCAATTCTTCACCGGCAAAGATCGCACACAGGAAGAGTTCTTCTACGCTTTCAACGCCCTCATCGAGGCACACAAGCAGATCATCATCACCTGCGACACCTATCCGCGCGACATCTCAGGCATAGACGAGCGACTCAAGACGCGCTTCTCCTGGGGGTTGACCGTTGCGATCGAACCGCCCGAGCAGGAAATGCGCGTGGCCATCATCCTCAAGAAGGCGGATGCGCTGGGCGTCACCTTGTCGGAGGAGGTTGCATTCTTCATCGCGAAGCACATTCGCTCCAATGTTCGCGAGCTCGAAGGGGCGCTCAAGAACGTGATTGCTTTCTCCCGCTTCAACGGCCGTGACATCACCATAGATCTCGCCAAGGACGCGCTTCGCGACCTGCTCACGGTCAACAACCGGCAGATCTCGATCGAGAACATCCAGAAAACAGTCGCCGAGTTCTACAAGCTCAAGGTTGCCGACCTGCATGCGAAGAAGCGCACGCGAAACATCGCCCGACCCCGGCAGATCGCAATGTCCCTCGCCAAGGAGCTTACCCAGATGAGCCTCCCGGAGATCGGTGACGCCTTCGGCAACCGTGATCATACGACCGTCCTGCACGCCTGCCGTACGATCGCGGCGCTGCGCCTGAAGGATTCCGAGATCAACCGTGACTTTCACGTGCTGGAGCAGACGCTCAAGGGTTGAAGACCCCTGGATAGCCTGTGATTCGATGTGGACAACTTGTTTCCGTACCGTTGCACGATCACCCGGATGCGGGGTTGCTCACCGCGCGTCCACAGGAACATCCACAGTTGCTCCACAAGTTAAGCCGTTGAAGTCGCGCAACTCTGTTCTCTTACCCCATCTGATGCAGCGCTTCATCATCATCATCAGGAAAAGAATATGAATCTAGTAAAGACAACGCGCGAAGTGCTTCTCAAGCCCTTGCAGGCCGTCTCGGGAATCATCGAGCGGCGGCACACTCTGCCGATTCTCTCGAACGTCCTGTTGCAGCGGGATGGAGAGCGAATGTCATTCATCGCCACGGACATCGAGATCGAGATCACCGCGGCCGTAGGGTTGCAGACGGCATCCGACGCCAAGGGTGTCACGGTGGGCGCGCGCAAGCTGCTGGACATTCTTCGTGCGCTGCCCGAGGGCGCTGAGATTTCGCTCGCCGCGGCGGACAAGCGGCTGCAGGTGAAGAGCGGGAAGAGTCGCTTCAATCTGCAGACCCTGGCACCGGAAGACTTCCCCAGGCTGGCGGCGCCCGAAGGCGAAACCGTGCGGATCGAATTGCCCCAGAAACTGCTCAAGTCGCTGTTTGCCCTCGTGCAGTACGCGATGGCTCAGCAGGACATCCGCTACTACCTCAACGGGCTCCTGATGCTGATCGACGCCGGCGAGCTGCGGGTCGTTGCGACCGATGGACACCGCCTGGCAATGGCCACTCACGCGGTCGCGTCAAAGGATATCGGTCGGCAGGAAGTGATTCTGCCGCGCAAGACCATTCTGGAGCTTTCCAAGCTGCTGACGGAAAGCGACGAACCCGTGGCCATCGAGCTCTCCGCCAATCAGGCGCGGTTCACTTTCGGAGACGTCGTGCTCGTCTCGAAGCTCGTCGACGGGAAGTTCCCCGACTACCAGCGCGTCATTCCGGCCGAGCAACCCAAGCGACTGCAGCTGGGCCGTGTTCCGCTCCAGCAGGCTCTTCAGCGCGCGTCGATCCTGACCAGCGACAAGTTCCGTGGCGTGCGCTGGGTACTCACATCCGGCAGCCTGAAGATCAGCTGCAGCAACACCGAGCAGGAAGAGGCCCAGGAGGAGCTCGATGTGGGTTATTCGGGCGAGGCGCTCGATATCGGGTTCAATGTCAGCTATTTGCTCGACGTGCTCAACAACCTCGACGCCGAGGAAATCGAATGTGCGTTGGGCGATGCCAACTCGAGCGCGCTTTTTACATTGCCGGGGCGCAGCGACTTCAAGTACGTCGTCATGCCGATGCGGATCTGAGGACAGCCAGCAAATGAGCGAAGAGAAATCCGCCTCGAACGGCGCTGAATACGATTCCTCGAGCATCAAGGTGCTCAAGGGACTGGACGCCGTCCGGAAGCGGCCGGGAATGTACATCGGCGATACCTCGGATGGCACCGGATTGCACCACATGGTGTTCGAAGTGGTCGACAACGCGGTCGATGAAGCGCTGGGGGGCTACTGTGACGAGATCATCGTCACGATTCACACCGACAATTCCATCAGCGTCATTGACAACGGCCGCGGCATTCCGACCGACGTCCATCCCGACGACGAAGCGGGGCGATCCACCGCCGAGAT
>JBAVOG010000129.1:0-1701 GCA_049691875.1 Burkholderiales bacterium
CGTCGAAGGCGGGCACCACTTCCTGCAGCCAGCCGTTGTCCTGGGCAAGGGCCACGCGCTGGTGGCTGCGTACTGCGTACTCGTCCTGCTGTGTCCGCGTGATGGCGAACCGGTACGCGAGATTTTCCGCGGTCTGACCCATCAGGAGCCCGACGTTCGGATCGGTGAGTCCTTTCATGATCCCGATCACGGGGGCGAGATACGCGGGCCGAAATTTCGCGATCGCCGCGGCTTTCTGGCCGACGCTCTTCGCCGCGTAGAAGCCCGAAAGCCAAAGCACCATCGCATCGGAGAAGAGCAGAGGGGCGCGCGACAGCGCGTCGACTCCGCCGGCGAGCAGGAGCTGGGAGCGTCCGGTCGTCATGTTCGCGATTGCCGAGTCGAGCGCCTGCATCCCCGACGCGCAATTGCGCATCACGGTCCAGCCGGGGACCTTGTCGCCGCAGCCCATGCGCAGCGCCACGACACGTCCGATGTTCACTTCGTCCACCGACGGCGCGGCGCAACCGAGGATCACCTCGTCGAGCTCGTCCGGCGCAAACGGCTGGCGCGCCAGCAACTGCTTGCCCGCCTGGGTGGCGAGATCGCTGGCTGAAAACGGCCCGGGACGGTTGCGTGCCTTCAGAAACGGTGTCCGTGCGCCGTCGACGACGTAAATGGCTCTTGCGGTCATGCTTTTCCCTTTACGCCTAGCATGCGCGCGCGTGGTCCCAGCGCGCCTTCGAGCAATTCGACAGAACCTCCGGGGACGAGGTCGTCACGCCGCTCTCGCACCAGTAGGTCGCCCGTTTCGCGGCGTCCAGACACTCGGGTGTCGGGTGGTTGCCCACCGGATAGCGCGTGCTGATCTCGACGTTCGCGTGAGGCGCGCAGCCTGTCGTGCTCGCGAGCGTCACGAAAACGGCGACCATCTGCAACGACCAGGTCCTCCGGGATGCGTTCACGCGGCGACCCGCTGCGGCGCTTTGGGTTTGGCGAGAAATTCCGACAGTCCGAAATCCGGCGGAAAGTCGTCCACCCGGATCACTTCGTCGCGCAGGCTGGCCGCAGTGCGCAGGATTTCGCGCTCGGCGTCATCGATAATGCCCGCGGTGCGCGCTTCATCGGCGAGCGCTTCCGCGGTCGTGCCGGAGACGCTGCCCTGCTTCTGTGCGGCCCGGATGCGGGCCTCGATCGATTCCGCGGCCGTGGTTGCCGCAAGCGCGCGCTCGAGCACCGCAAAGGGGTCGTTCCGGTCGGTCGGAAGATACATGCCGCTGGTGAGGCGATCGCGCGTTGCGGAGGGCTCGATCAGAAGCCGCGCAACTTCGTGCCCGAGCTTGTCGGACGGCACGACATAGGGCCGGCCGATGGGAAGAATGATCCGGCGGAGGAACCAGGCGACGGTGCGGCTCGGATAGTTGGAGATGACGCCCTCGAATGCATTCTGCGCGCGGAACATGCAGTCCCAGATCGCCCAGTGCAGGAGCGGCGCATCCGCGGCCTGTCTTCCCTCGTCCTCGAAGCGCTTCAGGGCCGCGGATGCGAGGTACATGAGCGAAAGGATGTCGCCGAGTCGCGCGGACAGCTTCTCGCGGCGCTTGAGGCCGCCGCCGAGCACGAGCATCGACACGTCGCCGAGGAAGGCGAATGCGGCCGAAAAGCGGGTGAGCTGCTGGTAGTACCGGCGTGTCTCCGGCGCGACATCGGCCGGGACGCGCA
>JBAVOG010000130.1:0-2534 GCA_049691875.1 Burkholderiales bacterium
GGAACGCGATACAGGTAGGGAAAGCGCAGTCTCGTGCTCCATCATTCAAAGTCGGCGCGTAAGTCCAAGCAAGTACCGAACCGCGAAACCATCCGCTAAGACCCCGTGTGTATACCGACCTGGGGCCAAAGCCCGCAGATTCGCGTGATCGTGGTTTGCGTCTCGAGGTATTCTGCCACCCCTATGTTTCGGACCACAGCGACATCGCGGACCCGACCCCCAAAACCACGAGGCGTCACAACAGAGTAGCCGAGCGGAAATCGTACGCTAGAATTCAACTCCCACTCATGCAATAGTCCCACCTGTGAACAACGTTTGTCGAGCGCTGTTCCTTATTGTAATGCTCGTCCTGACAGCAAGCGTCGAGGCCGGGACGTTCGAGGCGACACCTGGTAATTATCTAGCCCAAGTCTCGCGACTGATGCCGGGCGATACCCTCAGGCTAGCGCCGGGCGATTATTTGCGGGGGTTGCCCATCCATAGACTGAACGGCCGGGCAGATGCCCCGATACGCATTGAAGCGCGGGATCAACGGGCGAGGCCGCGGTTTCTGGCGCAACGCGGCCACAATACCGTCAGCATTCTCGACTCCAGCTTCGTCGAGATCCGGGGGCTCGATCTTGAAGGCCGTGACCTCCCCGTGGACGCCGTAAACGCCGGAAGCCGAGGGCGCTACGCGCATCACATCACGGTGGAGGATCTCCTCATTCGGGGTTACGGCGCAGATCAGCAAGAAGTCGGGATCTCGACCAAGTGCCCTGCGTGGAGCTGGGTTATACGGGGCAACTTGATCGTTGGCGCTGGAACGGGGATGTATCTCGGCAACTCCGATGGAACCGCCCCGTTCGTTGCGGGCATGATCGAGCATAACCTCGTCCGGGACACGCGTGGCTACAATCTACAGATTAAGCACCAGAATGCCCGTCCAGAGCTTCCTGGCATGCCGACCGGACCGAGCATTACCGTCATCAGACACAACGTGTTCAGCAAAGCAAATGGCGCCGCCATTGCCGGGCTGGCGCGTCCAAACGTGCTCGTCGGACACTTTCCGCAAGCCGGGCCGGGAGCGAACGACCTGTATCTCATTTATGGGAACTTTTTCTACGAGAATCCCACCGAAGCGTTGTTCCAGGGCGAGGGAAATATCGCTTTCTACAGCAACGTGCTTGTCAACATGTCCGGGCCTGCCGTCCACATCCAGCCCCACAAGGGGCGGCCGCAATCTGTAGATGTGTTCGGGAACACGGTCCTCGCGCGAGAGACGGGCATCCTTGTCACGGGCGGTGACCCGGAGCGACGGCAACGCGTGTTTGCCAATCTCATTTTTGCCGGGGCTCCGCTTCCAGGTGGCGAAGTAGCCGAGAATGTCATCGGGGAGGTGAGAGAGGCCTCGCGATGGCTTCGCGATCCATTCGTCGAACTCGGCCGATTGGATCTCGCGCCAAGAGACACAAGCGCGCTGAGGATCTCGAAATGGCCATCGTTGCCACAGGAGTACGCTGACGCAGGCAAAGACTTTGACGGCAGGGCCCGCATGGACGGTGTTGCGGGAGCCTACTCCGCGAGTTCGGCGACATGGCGCCTTGCGCTCGATCGGAAGCTCCCGGAAGGAATCGCGCACGGTTGGAGATATTGACTTCGATATGCCCGATACTTGCGAGATGGAGGGAACGCTTATGAATAATGCGCGCCACCTTGTAGTCCTTATCGCCACACTCCTGAATTGCGCGGTGCTCTCCGACGCAGCGCGGGCCCAGGACGTTGCGCGCGACTACTACGCGGCTGGGAGCGACCGCACAGCGACCGCGGCGCTGCGAAATCTGGATCGAAATCACTACCAGCCAGCAGTCAAGCAGCTCCAAGACCGGCACTATAGGTCTGCCCTTGCTAACCTGGATTTCATGCTCAAGTATTTCCCGAACCACCCGCAGGCCCTGGCGAAGGTGGCCGAGTTCGGGCTCGCAACGCAGCGTACGGATATCGCGGAGCAGAGATTCAAGGACGCGCTCGCTCGTTACCCTGGTGACGACGAGACTTACGTAATCTACGGAACCTTTCTTCAAAAGCTCGGGCGCGTCGATGCGGCAATTCGCGAGTACAACAAGGCGATCGAGATCGACCCGGAGTCAGTCTACGCACATTACAATCTGGGGTTGTCGTACGTCGATCGCAAGGAGTACCAGCAGGCGAACATTCACGCCCAGAAGGCATATCGGCTTGGAGCTGGCTTCCCAGGTCTCAGGATGAAGCTACAGGCTGTGGGAGCTTGGAACCAAGAGGCAGGCACAAGTAGTGACTCGACATCCCCTTCGGCAAGCTCGCCGCCGAAAGGGCCCGGCAAGCCGAACTAGCGATTGCGACAAGATCGTTCGCGACGCTATATTCTTTGCCTGTTCCCGACAAATTTGAATTTTGAGCGATCAGTGGCATGAGCGCCCGTGGCGTTAGACAGTCCAGGCTCTCGAATCACAGCCAGCTCGCGCGACAAGATCGCCGTCATGGCGATGAACATGAAGTACAGATCGAAATAGGCG
>JBAVOG010000131.1:0-7194 GCA_049691875.1 Burkholderiales bacterium
GCGAGCTCTACGGCAATCGCTCTTGCGACCGCAGGATTCTCAGACATCCTGCGCCTGTGATCCATGACCTTGGGAAGATGCGTCACATCAACGCCGTCGGCTTCCAGCCACTGCGCAAGTGTGAAGAGATACATGTCGCAGACTGTGTAAGTGGAGCCCAGGACCCAGGGCCCCCGAAGCATTTCGCGTTCGATAAGGTCAAAGCATTCGCCGACCGATTGCGGCACTTTCTTCTTCATCGCCTCCAGCGCCATCGGATCATCGGCCCAGCGATAGCCGCGCATCCGGTGCGAATGCGCGACATGAACAGTCGAGCACAGGTAGCTGTTGAACGCCTGGACATCCGCGAGCGCGAACGGGTCATCGAGCGGCGCCAGCCTCGCCGCCGGGAAGCTCTGAGCAATGAAGATCAGGATGGCCGGCGTCTCCGTGATGATGCCGCGGGGGGTTACCAGAGCGGGAACTCGGCCCCGCGGGTTAATGCGCAAGTATTCAGACGAGCGCTGCTCGTTCTTGGAAAAGTCTATGCGCCTCACTTGGTAATCCGCTCCCACATGCTCGAGCGCGATGTGAGATGCGAGCGCGCACGTATGTGGTGTGTAGTAGAGGATCATCAATTGCCCGCCCTCAAGACGCCCGACGTCGCCTATCACCGGCCCGCGTAGGCGGCCGAAGGCCGCCGGAGCGGGTCCGGTGCATGGGCTGGTTCGGCATCACCCTCAGCGAACCTCTTGCCAACCGATGCTCCTCATCGCCTCGCCGCCGTCAGCAGAAGCTCGTTGGGACCTTCCCACCCTGAAGCAGTTTCGAACACCTCGAGGCGCGCCCCCATCGCCGCCCAGGCTGACGCGCTTGCGCTGGCGTCCAGCTTGCTCAGGATCTGCTGGATTGGACTCGCCGAAGTTCGGATGAAACTGAGATAGTCCAGTGTAGACGGGAGTTTGAACGGAGCGTCAATCTTGGTGGTGGCGACGTCTTTGAACCCCGCGTCCCTGAAAATTGCGTCGATCAACTCGGATTTACCCAGGCTCAGCAAACCGCCGCGTTGGTAAGGATCGCGCGGGGCAAGACCTGCATGCTCGAGCGCGGTCGACATGACTATCTTAATGCAAGGGTTCGCCTCCGGTCTCGAAAACACCATCGTGCATACGCCACCTCCAGGCTTCAGCGCCCGATACATCTCGCGAAGTCCCTGCAGCGGATCGGGAAACAACATCAACCCCAGCCGGCATACCGCCGCGTCGAAGCTGGCCTCGTCGACTTGGAGGCGTTCACCATCCACCACCCGCGTTTCGACGTTGCGGTGACCCGCTCGCCGCGCATTGACCGCTGCAAACTCGAGTATGGCGGGCGACAGATCGGTCGCGAGCACGAACCCCTGGGGCCCTACCCGCTTCGCGATGTCGAGTGTCTGGTCGCCGGCGCCTGCGGCAACGTCGAGCACGCGAGACCCGGGCTCGATCCCTGCCATATCGAGCATGGCGTCGGTCGCGCTGCGCAGCCACGCACGGATCTGGGGAGTTTGATCGTTCCAGCCTCGAGCGGCTTTCTCCCATTGGTTGCGCGTCGCAAGCTTGAAGGCTTGTTGGTCAAACGGCGGTGCCATCGTCATGAAGTTTTCTCGGTCATCGAAAGCTGTTAGAGAGGGTGAGCGAGGTCGAGAAAAGGGACGCCGATCTCACTGACATAGAAGATGACGACTCTCGTTGGCTCGCTGGCACTCCGGTTGTATCCGGTCATCTTGACCAGCGGCGGCTCGACAAGCGCCTCGCCTGCTTTGACGATGATCGGCTCGCGCCCCTCGAGCTCCAGCGTAAAGGCGCCCTCAAGAACGTAGACCGTCACCGGGAACCGATGGGTGTGGGTGACCGTCCGGTCACCGGGCTTGAATGTCGCCGTGAGCACGCGAACGTCTTGCCGCTGCCCGGTCGGCATCGCCTCGACGACCTGATGCAAGGCGAGATTTGGTTTTGCGAAGTCGTTCCCATAGGCGGCCGTCACGAGGCCGATCATCGCCCCCGCAATCCCGCTGCCGAGCCAATGTATCCTGCGCATGGTTGTTCTCCTGAAGTCGTTGCTGAGTCACCGGATGTACGCTCGCCGGTGATTAGATCCCGGCGATCGACACGCAAAGCCTATCCGGTTGACCCCATCCGGCGTAAGCCGCAGGATTGCAAGGCGGGACCGCATAAGTGCATAACCATGTTTGATTGGAACGATCTCCGATACTTTCTGGCTGTCGCCCGCCATGGCAGCACGCTCGCGGCCGGCCGTGCGCTCAAACTGAGTCAGTCCACTGTGCAACGCCGGCTGGCGGAGCTCGAACGGCGGATTGGCCGTAAGCTCGTAAGCCGTCACGCGACCGGTTACCGCCTGACGGAACTCGGCCAGGAGATGGTCCCCTACGCCGAGCGCATCGAGCACGCCGTTATTGGATTCGAGCAGCATCTCGAAGCAGCCCGGCGGGATGCCGTAGGCGTCATTCGGGTGACCTGCCCCGAGCCCTTGGTCTACCGCATTACACAGTCGTCGCTGCTCGACCGCTTTCATGCGCGCCATCCCCGACTGCGCGTGGAGTTCGTGATGAGCGACAAGTATCTCGATCTCATGAAGGGCGAGGCCGACGTTGCTCTTCGCTCAGGCGATACGGATGCCGATGAGCTCGTCGGACGCAAGATCGCGGATTCGCTCTGGGCGGTGTATGCCAGCCACAAATACGTCGAGCGGCACGGCAAGCCGGATCGCGTCGAAGATCTCGACCAACATTCGGTGGTCGGTCTGGACGAGACGATGGCCAACCATCGCGCCGCCAAATGGCTTCGCCAAGTGGCGCCGAATGCCAAGGTCGTGGCGCGCAACAACAGCGTTCTTGGGTTGCTCTATGCGGTGAAGTCGGGCGTCGGGCTTGCCCCGCTGCCGACTGCTCTCGGCGATGCGGAGGAGGATCTCGTGCGTGTGCTCGGTCCGGTTCCCGAGCTCGCACGGATCTGGCGGCTGCTGACGCATCCCGATCTGCGGCGCATACCGCGAGTGTCGGCCTTCTTCGACTTCATCATCGAGGAAGGCGAAGCGCTCAAACCCATTCTGACTGGGTAGGAACCGCAACTCGGGCGCCCCGAATGTTATCGCGCGTGCGAAGCGAGATCCTTGGCGCGGAACCGAACGTGCGAGTACCGAACTCGTTTGCCGTGATGCCGAACGCGGGGTTAGGCGCTGCCGCCATGAGAGCGTTGATATTGCGGGAAATCCTGAGCCGAGGCTCGAAGTCCGAGCACTTTTCCAGGAGATGGCCTGAAGCCGGGCGTTAGGCGCTGCGCGTCGTCCTGCAAGCCGTTGCTCGGTGGCACGCGCGCCGGAACATGCATGCTCTCGAGTGTGCGGTTTCGACCGACGCGGACATTTGGCCCTCCAAGGGAACCCGGGTCACGTCAACGCCATGGCGGCCGCCACCGCATGCGGCACCACGTCATAGGAATAGAGCTGCTTGCGGAACTCGGCGTGTGCGGCGAGTTCGGCGTCTCGGACGACAAGATCAGCGTAGGCAGAGTCAACCCGCAGCCCGTGCTGACGCGCGCCGAGCTGGACCTGTGCCACTCTTTCGCGGCGAAGCCGTTCGTAGGCCAGCAGCGCCGCCGGAACAGCCCCACTGTCCACGCGACCCAGGATCGTCGCGAGTGCGATGCCGTCCTCGATCGATTGGTTTGCCCCCTGGCCCAAATGCGGCAGCATCGGGTGCGCCGCGTCACCGAGTAGCGTCAGCCGCCCCTTGGTCCACGTCAGGAGCGGCTCTCGGTCGTAGAGCGCCAACCGGAAAGTCTTGTCGACTTTTCTCAACACGGAGCAGATGCGCGCGTCCCAGCCTTCGAACTCGCCACGCAGCACCTCTGGGTCGCCGACCATCGACCACGATTCCTTCATTTCCTCGTCAGTCGGCACGAAGCCTACGTAGTTGACCATTTGTCCATGGCGCACGGGAAAGACGAGGAAGTGCTTGGACGGGCCCGCCCACATTTCCCAGCGGTCCGTCGGCCAGTCCGGTAGGCGCTCGTGCGAGACGAGCCCGCGATAGCACGTGGTGCCGTGGAAAACCGGCGTCGATCGCGGAGCGACGTAGGGTTGAAGCGCCGAGTGGATACCGTCGGCGCCGACGACAACATCGCCTTCGGCGGAAGCGCCATTGCTGAACTGCACGCGGGCGAGGTCGCCGACCTGCTCGAAGCCGATGGCACGGTGTCCGCAGTGGACTACCCCGGCGGGCAGGGCCGCGGCGAGGAAGGCGACGAGATCGGCGCGGTGCATGCCAAAGCAGGCGTTCCAGCCGGATGAGTCGGTCACCTGGACGGGGGCGATGGGCGACCCGTCGTGGCGAAAGTAATGCGACTTCGGGCCCACGCGGGCGCCGCATTTCTCGACCGCAGAGCCAAGTCCGACCCGCTCCAGGTGGCGCACGCTATTTGGCGTGAGGAAAACACCAGCGCCAACCTCGCCCAGCGCCGGCGCCTGCTCGTACAGCGATATGTTTACGCCAAGCGTGATCAGCGCCTTGGCGGCGAACAAGCCGCCGATGCCGCCGCCGACGATCACGACACGGAAGCGATCTCTTTCCATCTTGGCATTCTGGGTGGATGCGCTAGGCTAAGCGTCCGCTTGGGGTAGTGAGCAGCCCGTGTTGTGACCGCGCGACCGAACGCTGGCGTTGAGCGGCGGCCGACGAGCGTAGCGAGAAGGGAACCGCAAGCAAGCGAAGCGCGCTTGCGCCCGTCCGCTCACACTCGGGGTTAGACCGCGATGAGCTTGGACATGTACAGCTCATCTGAGTATCTCCCCTCGATCTTGCGCGAGTGACGTTTGACGCCCTCACGCTCGAACCCGCATTTCTCGTAGAGCGCAATTGCTCGCCGATTATCGGCATCAACAGTCAGCTCAAGGCGGTGCAATGCTCTCGATCGCGCCCAACCCTCCAAGGCTTCGAACAGTGCGCGCCCGACACCACGCCCGACCCATCCTTGGAGCACCCCGATCACTACGTACAACGAATGACGCGTGCGCCGTGCGATCCCGCGATTACCGAAGACTACGCCGATCAGCTCGTCGTCTGTTTCGCAAACGAACATGACTCCAGATTCGGACCGCGACATTTCTTCGATGCGCCGCGCTTGCTGCTCTTCGGTAACGGTGAACTCGTCCGGCCCTAAGAGCATGAAGGTGGTCTCGGAATAGAGCGTTCGAAAGAAGGCGATGAGTCTCGCGGAATCGCTCGGTATCGCCTCGCGCACGCGCATGGCCGTCGACTGTTGCGGTCTACTGTTAGAGCTCACCGGCCGGCGGCAGGCGGCGAAGCCGGCTGTCGCCGGTCCGGTGCATCGACGGGTTGGACGGCCGCTTTCGGGTCGGCGAGCGCGACCCCGATCACGAAGAGCACCAGGAGGATGACTGCCCCCTGCCACGGCACGTTGGCTCCTGTGGTCTCGGCGAGGCGGGCCGAGAGATAAGCCGTCGCGCCAAGGACCGGCAAGCCGATTGCCAAGATGGTCCAGCGAGCCCAGACCTGGCCCCGACGCAAAGGAAAAAGGAGTAGAACAGTTAGCGCGATGCCAACTGCCAAGTGCGCGCTGCCGTATCCATTGACGAAGGTGACCAATAGTGCGCGAACGCCCGGCTCAAGCTGAGACCAGCCTACTCCAAGCGCCTGCTTGTGGTACGGCATCACCTCCGAAGCAGTGAAGTAGATCACACCTAAGCCGAGCTCCACGAGAGCGGGAACTGCAATGCACACGAACGCGAGTTTGTTCCTGGAACTCACTTGTCGTCCCGTCGCATGGCGTTATTGGCCGCCCAACGACTCGGCTAAGGGGGCGCCGACGACCGAAGGGAGGAGGGAACCGGACAGCAACGCTGTTCGGCGCTCCGCTTGTGCCGATGGTTGGGCCGCACTTTCATGGCCGCGCTTCCTTCATCGCATTTCACGAATGGTCAATTCACGAAAGCCAGTAGCGGGATCCAGCTCCCGAGCGAACGACCATTCCGGAAGCAGCACGAGGAGCACTTCGGCGGTCGTGCGCACCAGACACTCATAAGCAACGTGACCGCCAACCACTCGGCCGTTCGCGTCGGCGAGGCTCATGTGTAAGTGCGCCCCGTCAATCGAGATTGATCCGGCCAGGGTCAGTATCTCAAGATCACCGCTTAGCGCCTTCGGTTCCTTTCGGCCCGCCAAGCGCAGTCGGGCCTGACTGAGGCTTCCGATTCCACCGATGACGAACGCGGCGCGGAGCACCCGCTCGTGGAGCGTGGCCTCAAGGGTTCGGCGAAGGTCTGAGTTCGGCAGCAGCCGCACGGGTAAAGCGTTCATGCTCGGTCTCGGATCGTAGCTCGGTGCGCCTCCCTTTTCCGCCATTCAGTTCACCGATGCCGCGCGATACGATGCGGCCCAACGACGCCGTTCACGGGCCGAGACAGCAGCAACGCCGCTGTTGTGGCTCCCCTGCAACGGCATGTTGGGCCTCGCCAGCAGGCGATCCGGGGGGCGTTCACTTCTTCTTCCCCGATAGGTTCAGGGAGACGGCGGCACGGATGAGGGCCTTGAACGCAGACTCGTCCATCTCGTCTCCCTCGTGGATGTCGATTGCGCGGCGGACATTGCCGTCGAGGCTTGAGTTGAACAGAGTCGCAGGGTCCCCCAGCGAAGCGCCCTTGGCGAACGTGAGCTTCACGACTTTTTTGTAGGACTCACCGGTGCAGACGATCCCGTTGTGGGACCAGACCGGATTGCTCCATTTCCATTCCTCGGTGATTCCTGGCTCTGCATCCTTGATGAGCTTGCGGACGTGGCGAAGCGCGTCCCCGCGCCAGTCCCCGAGTTCCGCGATTCTCGTACTGATCCGCTGGGAGGCTGATGCTGTCCCGCTCTCCCCTTCCGCCTTGTCCGCGCGCGCGAGGGGGCGCGCGGCCGCCTTCTTCGCGGCTCTCCTGGGGGTGCTCTTGGCGGACTTCTGCTCTGTCTTCATCTATCACCCCCTTGCCGTGAAGCCCAACGTTGTGGCTAACCGGCGCGCGAAAGGAGGCGAAGCCGACTGAAGCGCGTCCGGTTGAGCCGCGTATTAGGCCCGACCGTGTTAGATATCGGGCCTGAGCTTACTCTTGCCTGACTATATCGACCGAGATCTCCACCGCCGGAATCGTTCCTCTGTTCTC
>JBAVOG010000132.1:0-4407 GCA_049691875.1 Burkholderiales bacterium
GCGCAAGGACGCCTGCGCCCACGCCCGTCAGCGCGGCCCCCAGGAGGGCAGCGATGCCGGCGCGCTTCCAGAAGCGCCGGCGACCGGATGTCTCCGTGCCGGATTGAGATGTGTTGTCTTTCCGTTCCTGTTCCATGAAAGTCTCCTTGCCTGAAGTTGACGTATGTAGCTATCTGCCCGGCGGAGAGCGCTCCGTCGACAAGGCCATGGTCGCAGGCGCCGGTTGCACGGCCTTCTCGGGCTCGTAAAGTTGTGTAAAGCCGCGTGCGAAACGGCGGCGAGTGGGCTCGTGTCGCCGGGTGGAGGCCCTGGCAGGACCACTCGCCATTGGGTACCCTTCGGTGGTGGCCCGCACCCGGCGCATCAGGAGATCGAAAACAAGATGAAACGCTTCGCCCGCGCCGACGACCTCGGCCTCACGAAAGGCGAGTTCGCCGTTTTGCGGCATCTCGACACCCCGGAAAAGATCCAGAAATTCCTGAACGACCGGATCCGTCAGAACCACGAGCTCCACGGCGACACCGCGCTCTCGGTGCGCAGTGTCCTGGAGAAGCGCCACGCGCATTGCATCGAGGGCGCGATGCTGGCCGCGTGCGCGCTCTGGATTCACGGCGAACCGCCCCTGCTGCTCTACCTCTCGGCGGTGCGCGACTTCGATCATGCGATCACCCTCTTCCGTCGCAACGGATGCTGGGGCGCGATCTCGAAGACCAACCACGCGCCGCTGCGTTATCGCGACCCCGTGTACCGGACCCTGCGCGAGCTCGCGATGTCGTACATGCACGAGTACACGAACCGCCGCGGCCAGAAGACGCTGCGCAGCTACTCGCGATCGTTCGACCTGCGACGGATCGATCCCAAGGAATGGGTCACGAATCCGAGGAACTGCTGGCACGTCGTGGAGCAGCTGCTCGACACGCGTCACTACCCCCTGATCAATCGACGGCAAGAGCGAGGGCTTCTGACCTGCGAGCGCTTCGTCCGGGATAGCTACGATCATCCCCAGTACCCTCATCCCGGAAAGCCGCAGCGGGATGCGGACACCGGCAAGAACAGCGCCCACCGACGCGTTTCGCCCAATAAATAGACAGGCACCTCCGGTCGGGGTCACACTACAACATTCCCCGGACGGAAAGACGGCATGAGCGGCGCGCACGACCACCACGGGCAGCACCACGATCACGAGGACGGTTCCCACTTCTCGGAGACCGAGCTGCGTGTCAAGGCGCTCGAGTCGCTGCTGGTCGACAAGGGCCTGGTCGACCCGCCGGCGCTCGATGCGCTCATCGACACGTACGAGACCAAGGTCGGCCCACGCAACGGCGCTCGCGTCGTCGCCAAGGCCTGGACGGACTCTGCATTCCGCGAATGGTTGCTCCGCGATGCCACGGCGGCCATCGCCAGCCTCGGGTACACCGGCCGGCAGGGCGAGGACATGGTCGCGCTCGCGAACACGCCCACGGTGCACAATCTGGTCGTGTGCACCCTGTGCTCGTGCTACCCCTGGCCGGTGCTCGGTCTCCCGCCGGTCTGGTACAAATCGGCGCCCTATCGCTCGCGCGCGGTGATCGACCCGCGCGGCGTCATGCGGGAGTTCGGCCTCGAGATCGCCGCAGATGTCGAGGTGCGCGTGTGGGATTCGACCGCCGAGGTGCGCTATCTCGTGCTGCCGGAGCGCCCCGCAGGAACCGAGGGCTGGTCCGAGGACGAGCTGGCGACGCTCGTCACGCGCGATGCGATGGTCGGAGTGGCGAAAGTCGCAGGCGCGGAGAAATGAACGGCGTGCACGACATGGGCGGCATGGACGGCCTCGGCGCGTTGGAGATCGAACCGAACGAGCCATGGTTCCACCACAATTGGGAGCGGCGCGTCCTGGCATTGACGCTCGCCATCGGATTCCTCGGCGAGTGGAACCTCGACATGAGCCGGCATGCGCGCGAGCGCATGCCCGGCGCCGACTATCTCGCCGCGACCTACTACGAGAAGTGGCTGGCGGGCCTCGAGCGGTTGCTCGTGGAACGAGGGCTCGTGTCGCAGGCCGAGCTGGATGCGCGACGCGACGGGGCGGACGCTCCGGTCGAACGCATCGACCATCCGCGCCTGCTCACGGCGGCCAACGTCGAACGGCTGTTGAAGAAAGGCGGGACGGCGCGAGTCGACGGGGGGGCTAACGAACATGCGCCCGCGCGCTTCGCCCCTGGCGATCGCGTCCTGGCGCGTAACATCAATCCGACCGGTCACACCCGATTGCCCCGCTACGCGCGCGGCCGCGCAGGCGTCGTCGACCGCGATCATGGCATCTTCGTCTTCGCCGATACGCACGCCATGGGGCTGGGCCCACAGCCGCAGCATCTCTACAGCGTACGCTTTGCCGCACGCGAGCTGTGGGGCGCCGACGCGGGGGAACGCGACGCCGTTTATATCGATCTGTGGGAAACGCATCTCGAGAGCGCGTGACTCCTGCACCCCAGGAACTTGACGAGCTGCCGGACTTCCCGCGCGACGCGGACGGTCCGGTGTTTCGCGCGCCGTGGGAGGCGCAGGCATTCGGTCTGACCCTCGCGCTGCATGCGCGCGGACTATTCACGTGGCGCGAGTGGGCTGCGGCGCTCGGTGCCGAGATCAAGGCAGCTGGGGCGCACGACGATGGCGCCAACTATTACGAGTACTGGCTGGCGGCCCTCGAGAAGCTCGCCGCCGCCAAGGGTCTCGTGACTGACACCGAGTTGGTGCAACGCAAGAACGACTGGGATGCGGCAGCGCGCGCGACCCCGCACGGCAAGCCGATCGAGCTCAAGAATCGTCCGGCGCGCTGAGCGCATCGTGCATTGCGTCATTGCGCGGTCATGGGGCAGGCCCTAACATGACCGGTACACGCGCGCATGCGTGCCGGAGTTGCCCATGAACGCACCGACGCCCCCAGAAATTTCACTCGACCTGGCCCCGCTCTGGAAGCCCTTCACCGCGAATCGCGCGTTCAAGGCCGCGCCGCGACTGCTCGTTGCGGCGGAAGGCATGTACTACACGTCGCACGACGGTCGACGGATCCTGGACGGGACCGCGGGCCTGTGGTGCGTGAACGCCGGCCACGCGCGTCGCGAAATCGTGGCGGCCATCAAACGGCAGGCCGAGACGCTCGACTACGCGCCGCCATTCCAGATGGGACATCCGGTCGAGTTCGAGGCCGCGGCACGGCTCGTCGCACATGCGCCGGCGGGCTTCACTCATGCCTTCTTCTGCAACTCCGGATCGGAAGCGGCGGACAGCGCACTCAAGATTGCGCTCGCCTATCATCGCGCGCGCGGTGAAGGCACCCGCCAGAAGCTGATCGGCCGCGAGCGCGGCTATCACGGCGTGAATTTTGGCGGCATGTCGGTGGGAGGCATACCCGGCAACCGCAAGGCGTTCGGTCAGCAGGTCGCCGGCGTGGACCATCTGTCGAGCACGCACGATCTGGAGCAAAACGCCTTCTCGCGCGGCGAGCCGCAGTGGGGCGCGCATCTCGCGGACGAGCTCGAGCAGCGCATCGTTCCGCTGCACGACGCGACGAACATTGCGGCGGTCATCGTCGAACCGTTCGCCGGATCGGCCGGCGTGCTGCTGCCGCCGCGAGGCTATCTCGCGCGGCTGCGCGAGATCTGCGATCGCCACGGCATCCTGCTCATCTTCGACGAAGTCATCTCCGGGTTTGGGCGGCTCGGCTTCGCGTTCGCCGCGGAGCGGTTCGGCGTGATGCCCGACATGATCACCTGCGCGAAGGGATTGACGAACGGCGCAGTTCCGATGGGCGCGGTGATCGTTCGCGACGGAATCTACGAGACCGTGGTAAACGCCGCGCCCGAAGGGGCGGTCGAGTTTCTGCACGGCTATACCTACTCGGGTCACCCGCTCGCCGCCGCCGCTGCCGTCGCCGCGATCGGCGTATACGAACGTGAGGGAATGTACGAGCGGGTGCGCGAGCTCGAGCCCTACTTCGCGGACGCGGTCCACGCGCTGCGCGGCAAACCGAATGTGATCGACATTCGCAGCCTGGGTCTCGTGGCGGGCGTGGAGCTTGCGCCGCGTCCCGGCGCGCCGGGCGCCCGGGCCCGCGAGGCGTTCCTCAAATGCTATGAGCGCAATCTGATGGTGCGATTCACCGGCGACACCGTCGCCGTCTCGCCGCCGCTCGTCATCGAGCGGAGCGAGATCGATACGATGTTCCGCACGCTCGGCGAAGTCATCGCTGCCATCCCGTAGCGGCCCGGCCGAGTACGCCTCTGCTATAGCCATTGTCGGCGCCATCAGCGTCGAGAGATGGCGTTCGCGCGCGCGTGGGAACTCGGCCGGCCTTTCCGGATATCGAGAGTCGGGGAGTGATTCATCGTCGCGGCTCCTGGCGTAAACCATCCGCTATGCGGCGAGGAT
>JBAVOG010000133.1:0-17501 GCA_049691875.1 Burkholderiales bacterium
ACACGGCGGACGGCGGGCGTCCGCCGCTCAGGCTGCATGGCAATCCGGGCCTGCACGGCATCGACTACGTGATGCCGGTGGCGAGCGCGCAGGTCAAATCGGCGCTGTTGCTCGCCGGGCTCTACGCTTCCGGCGCGACGCGCGTCACCGAGCCGGCTCCGACGCGCGATCACACGGAGCGGATGCTCGCGGCGTTCGGCCATTCCGTGCAACGCGCGGGCGGCACCGTCACGGTCCGTGGAGGTGGAACGCTGCACGCGGCAGACATAGCAGTCCCGGCAGACATCTCCTCGGCCGCGTTCTTCATGGTCGGCGCGACGATCGCCCCCGGCTCGGACGTCACGCTGCGAGATGTCGGCGTCAATCCCACGCGCATCGGGGTAATCGAGATACTGCGTCTGATGGGCGCGAACCTCGCATTGCTGAATTCACGCGAGCTGGGCGGGGAGCCTGTCGCGGATATCCGGGTTCGGTCGGCAAAGCTGCGGGGAATCGAAATCCCGCGCGAGCTGGTGCCGCTTGCGATCGACGAGTTTCCGGCCCTGTTCGTGGCCGCCGCCAGCGCCCATGGCCGCACCGTGCTGCGGGGCGCGGAGGAGCTGCGCGTGAAGGAATCGGATCGCATCCAGGTCATGGCCGACGGGCTCTCCGCGATCGGTGCGCAGGCCGTGCCGACTCCCGACGGAATGATCATCGATGGCGGCCCGTACGCGGGCGGTGTCGTCGAGTCACACGGCGATCATCGGATCGCGATGGCATTTGCGATGGCGGCGATGGCGGCGTCCGGCGCACGCGGTCCGATCATCATTCACGATTGCGCCAACGTCGCCACGTCGTTTCCCGGATTCATCGGAATCGCCCGTAGCGCCGGATTGTCGATCGAGGAGCGCGCGTGACCCCGGTCATCGCCATTGACGGGCCGTCCGCGTCCGGGAAGGGGACCGTGGCCCAGGGCGTCGCCCGAACGCTGGGGTGGAGCTATCTCGACAGTGGCGCGCTCTACCGGTTGGTGGCGCTGGCGGCAATCGAATCGTCGGTCGGGTGGGACGATGTGGAGCGCCTGGCGGATATTGCCGGACGACTCGATCTGCGGTTCGAGGGCGACGACGTCTGGCTTGCAGGGCGGCGCGTGACCGACGCGATTCGAACGGAGGAGTGCTCCGTCGGCGCATCCTTTTGTGCCGCGATTCCAGCGGTCCGCCTTGCGCTGCTCGAGCGTCAGCGACGGTTTCGCGTCGCGCCGGGCCTGGTCGCCGAGGGGCGCGACATGGGATCGGTGGTCTTTCCGGACGCGATGCTCAAGGTCTTCCTCACTGCGGACGTGGCCACCCGCGCCGCCCGCCGCCATAAGCAGTTGATCGACAAAGGAATCCCTGCTAGCATTCACACTCTTTTGCGCGACTTGCAGGAGCGCGACGTGCGGGACGCCATGCGGCCCGTCGCACCGCTCGTACAGCTGCCCGACGCGCTCCTGCTCGACACGACTCGGTTGACGGTCGATGAGGCAGTGGCGCGTGTGATCGGCTGGTACCGTGAGCGCGCAAGCGAAGCGTAGAGCAGGAAAAGCGCAGGACAAGCAAGCGTGAAACAGGTGACAGCTGGCCGCCCGGCCGCGTCACGTTTACAACCAGCCCCGTCCGGGTCGGACGGGCCAAACTCAGGTAACTCAGCCCTTTATGTCTAACGTTTCCCCCGCAGTGGCCGCTCCGGAAAGTTTCGCCGCCCTCTTCGAGGAGAGTCTCAGCCGCAAAGAGATGCGCATCGGCGAAGTGATCACTGCAGAAGTGGTACGCATCGATCAGAATTTCGTGGTCGTCAATGCCGGCCTCAAATCGGAAAGCTTCATCCTCCTCGAGGAGTTCCGTAACGACGCCGGCGAGATCGACGTCAAGCCGGGAGACTTCGTTCCGGTCGCCATCGAGGCCCTGGAGGACGGCCATGGGGAAACCCGGCTGTCCCGCGACAAGGCCAAGCGTCTCGCCGCATGGCTGGACCTCGAGAAGGCCCTGGAGACCGGCGAGCCGGTCCAGGGTGTCGTCTCGGGCAAGGTGAAAGGCGGACTGACCGTCATGATGAACGGCATCCGCGCATTCCTGCCGGGCTCGCTCGTCGATCTGCGCCCCGTGAAGGACACGACGCCCTACGAGGGCAAGACGATGGACTTCAAGGTGATCAAGCTCGATCGCAAGCGCAACAACGTGGTGGTGTCGCGCCGCGCCGTGCTCGAGCAGACCGCGGGCGCGGAGCGCGATGCGCTGCTCGCCACTCTCCAGGAGGGCACGGTCGTCAGGGGCATCGTCAAGAACATCACCGACTACGGTGCGTTCGTGGATCTGGGCGGCATCGACGGACTGCTGCACATCACCGACCTCGCCTGGCGGCGCGTGAAGCATCCGACCGAGGTGCTGTCGGTCGGCGACGAGGTGGATGCCAAGGTGCTGCGATTCGACCAGGAGAAGAATCGCGTGTCGCTGGGGCTCAAGCAACTGGGCGACGATCCCTGGGTCGGGCTCGGGCGGCGCTATCCCACGGGCACGCGGTTGTTCGGCAAGGTCACCAATCTCACCGACTACGGCGCGTTCGTCGAGATCGAATCGGGGATCGAAGGCCTCGTGCACGTGTCGGAGATGGACTGGACCAACAAGAACGTTCATCCGTCCAAGGTCGTGCAGGTGGGCGATGAGGTCGAGGTGATGATCCTCGAGATCGACGAGGATCGCCGCCGGATCTCGCTCGGCATGAAGCAGTGCCTCCCGAACCCGTGGGACGAGTTCGCGCAGAATCACCGCAAGGGCGAGAAGGTCACGGGCCAGATCAAGTCGATCACGGACTTCGGCATCTTCATCGGCCTGCCGGGTGGCATCGACGGCCTGGTTCATCTCTCCGATCTCTCGTGGAGCCTGTCCGGCGAGGAAGCGGTCAAGCAGTTCAAGAAGGGCGAGGATGTCGAGGCCGTCGTTCTGTCGATCGACGTCGAGCGCGAACGGATCTCGCTCGGCGTGAAACAGCTCGAGGGCGACCCTTATACCAACTTCGTCGCGACCCACGACAAGGGCGCCCTGGTGACCGGAACCGTGAAGGGCGTCGACGCGAAGGGTGCGACGATCTCGCTGGGCGGCGACGTCGAGGGCTACCTGCGTGCGTCGGAAGTGTCGCGCGATCGCGTAGAGGATGCGCGCACCCATCTCAAGGAAGGCGAT
Organism: Burkholderiales bacterium; assembly: GCA_049691875.1. Lineage (GTDB taxonomy): Bacteria > Pseudomonadota > Gammaproteobacteria > Burkholderiales > SG8-39 > JAABRB01. Next base: position 3,201 of record JBAVOG010000133.1, read on the forward strand.
TCGGTGCAGGTGATGATCATCAACATCGATCGCAAGACCCGCGGCATCAATCTGTCGATCAAGGCGCGCGACTCCGCGGAGCAGGATGCGGCAATGAAGAAACTGCAGAGCGAGGCGGCGGCAAGCACCGGAAGCACCAACCTCGGCGCCTTGCTGAAAGCCAAGCTGGACACCAAGAATCCGCAGAGCTGAGGGGGAGGGAATGACCAAGTCGGAGCTGATCGCGCGGCTGGCGGCACGCTATCCGCAGTTGGTCGCCAAAGACGCGGAGTACGCCGTCAAGATGGTGCTTGACGCGATGACGCACAGCCTGGTCAGCGGCGAGCGCATCGAGATACGCGGGTTTGGCAGCTTTGGATTGAACTATCGACCGGCGCGGGTGGGACGCAATCCGAAGTCCGGAGAGCGCGTCCACGTCCCGGAAAAGTATGTACCGCACTTCAAGGCCGGCAAGGAGCTGCGGGAGCGCGTCGACGGCACCACGCCCAGTGAGCCGCCCCAATCCGCGTCGGAGCTGCAGCCGGCGCAGTCGTAGACCGATGAACCCCATGCCCGAAGCGCGGCGGCTGGCCTGCTCCGGCCGCGGCGGCATCGCGAGCTGATCGGATGACGATCCTGCGCATGCTGTCGGCCCTGGTATGGGCAGTCGTGTTCCTGGTGCTGTTGCTCTTTGCGCTCAAGAACGCCGATCCGGTGACGGTACGTTTTTACTTCGAGCAGGAGTGGCGCGCGCCGCTCATGCTGGTGGTCCTGGCAGCTTTCGCCGCAGGCGCGGTTTTCGGCATGCTCGCCTGCATCCCGGCGTTCATCCGCCGGCACCGCGAAATCGCGGGACTGAAGAAGGAGCTTCGCCTTCGGCCGTTCGTCAACGCCGGCGCGGAACGGCCGGGGTCGCCCGGAGACGCGCCGCCCCGGATGTAGCGATACGAGCGCCCGCCCGACGTGCCCGAGTTCGAGTTCTGGTGGCTCATCGCATTTCCCGTGTTCTTCGGGCTCGGGTGGCTTGCGGCCCGCATCGACATCAAGCAGCTCGTCACCGAATCGCGCCGGGTCCCGCGCTCCTACTTCACCGGGCTCAACTTTCTGCTGAACGAGCAGCCCGACAAAGCGATCGAGGCGTTCACCGAGGTGGTCAGGGTCGACCCCGAGACCATCGAGCTGCATTTCGCGCTCGGCAGCCTGTTCCGGCGGCGTGGCGAGACGGAGCGTGCCATCCGGATGCACAAGAATCTCCTCGAGCGCTCCGACCTCGCGCAGGAACAGCGTCTCACGGCGCTCCACGAGCTCGGCCAGGACTACCTGAAGGCGGGCCTGCTCGACCGCGCCGAGGAGGCGTTCGAGCGGCTGGCGAAGGGGCCGTACCGGAGCACCGCGCTGAAGAACCTGCTGGACATCTACCAGCAGGAAAAGGAATGGGAAAAAGCGATCGGCGCGGCGCGCGAATTCGAGCGCGATTCCGGGCAGAGCTGGCAAAAGGAGATCGCGAACTTCTACTGCGAGCTCGCATCGGTCGAGATCAATCACTCTCGGACCGACCGCGCCCGGGAGTATCTGGAGGAGTCGCTGCGTGCGAGCCGCAAATGCGTGCGCGCCAGCATCCTCCTCGGCGACATCGAAGCCGCAGAAGGCAATCACGAAGCGGCGATCGAGGCGTGGAAGCGTGTCGAGACGCAGAATCCCACCTACCTCGCGCTGGTCGCGCAGCGGCTGCTCAAGAGCTTTCAGGCGATCGAGCAGACCGAGCACGGGCTCACCTTGCTGCGTGGCTACCTTGCCGAGCATCCGTCGCTCGATCTGCTCGACGTGGTCTTCCAGCTCAGCATCGACGCCAGGGGGGCGCAGGCCGCCTATGAGCTGGTGCGCGACGAACTGCGCCGCAACCCGACGCTGCTGGGGCTGGACCGCCTGCTCGAAGCACAGTTGCTGACCGCGTCGGCCGAGCGGCGTCCGGATCTCGAGATGGTGCGCGGCCTGGTGCACAGCCACACGCGCAAGCTCTCGCGCTACCGGTGCGAGAGCTGCGGATTCCGGGCCCGGCAGTTCTACTGGCAGTGCCCGGCCTGTGCCGGCTGGGAGACGTACCCCCCGCGCCGGACCGAGGAATTCGAGGTGGCGCAGTGACGAAGCGCGCAACGGCGCTTCCCGATCTCGCCAAGGCGCGCGTGCTCGTCGTGGGCGACGTGATGCTCGACCGGTACTGGTATGGCGAAGTCGAGCGGATCTCGCCGGAGGCCCCGGTGCCGGTGGTCAAGGTGCAGCGAACCGAGGAGCGCCCTGGCGGCGCGGCAAACGTCGCGCTCAACTCTGCGGCGCTCGGAGCCCAGGTGGCGCTCCTTTCGGTCGTCGGTGCCGACGAAGCGGGCGCTTCACTCGAGCGGCTGATCGCGGCCAAGGGCATCTCGACCAGCCTGCACCGCGACGAGAAGCTCGCGACCACGGTCAAGCTGCGCGTGATCGGCCGGAACCAGCAGCTGTTGCGGGCCGATTTCGAAACCGCCCCGAGCCACGAGGTGCTGGCGGGCAAGCTTGTCGAATTCGAGGCGATGCTGGAGCACTGCGACGCGCTGGTGCTCTCCGACTACGGCAAGGGAGGTCTCGCGCACATCGCCCGCATGATCGAGCTTGCGCGCGCGCGGAAGCGGATCGTCCTTGTCGACCCGAAAGGCGACGACTACTCCAAGTATCATGGCGCAACAGTGATCACTCCCAATCGTGCCGAGTTGCGCGAGGTGGTCGGACAATGGAAGAATGACGCGGACTTCGCCCGGCGCGCCGAAGCGTTGCGCGCGGAACTGGCGCTTGCGGCATTGCTCGTCACGCGTGGCGAGGACGGCATGGCGCTTTTCGAGGAAGGCGGCATGCGGGAGGAATCGGCGCAGGCGCGCGAAGTCTACGATGTAACCGGTGCGGGTGACACGGTCATAGGCACACTGGCAGTGCTGCTGGCGGCCGGCGCGACGATGCACGAAGCCGTGCGCGTGGCGAATCACGCCGCGGGAATCGCGGTTGGCAAGTTCGGCACCGCCGTCGTGCATCCCGACGAGCTGGTCAGCGACCTGGAAGCTTCGACAGGCAGGACGAGAGCATGACCCCTCACTACGCAGTCACTGGCGCCGCCGGCTTCATCGGATCGAACCTCGTGAAGGCGCTGAACAAGCGCGGCGTGACCGAGATCTTCGCGGTCGACAACCTCAAGGAAGGCGACAAGTTCCGCAACCTCGTCGGCTGTGAGATTGCCGACTACATCGACCAGGAGGAGTTCCTCGAGCGGATCGCCGCGGGCACCTTCGATGGCCTGCTCGACGCGATTCTCCATCTTGGCGCGTGCTCGGACACGATGGAATCCGACGGGCGTTACATGATGGAGAACAACTTCCGCTACTCCATGGACCTGCTCGAGTTCTGCCAGGAGGAGGAGCTCCCCTTCATCTATGCGTCGTCGGCGTCGGTGTACGGCGGCGGACGCGTGTTTCGCGAAGGGCCGGCACACGAAGCGCCGCTGAACGTCTACGGCTACTCGAAGTACCTCTTCGACCAGGTCGTGCGCCGCCGGCTCCACGAGCTGCATGCGCCGGTCGTGGGCCTCCGCTACTTCAACGTCTATGGCCCGAACGAGGCCCACAAGGGCCGGATGGCGTCGGTCGCGTGGCATTTCTTCAACCAGTATCGGAGCGCGTGCAAGGTCCGCCTCTTCGAGGGTTCCGACGGGTTCGGCAACGGCGAACAGCGCCGCGACTTCGTTTCGATCGAGGATGCCGTGAAGGTCAACCTGCATTTTCTGGAAGCGAAGGACGTCTCGGGCATCTTCAACGTCGGAACCGGTCACGCGCAGACGTTCAACGAGGTCGCGGTGGCGACGGTCAACGCCTGCCGCGCTGCCGAGGGCAAGGGGGCGCTGGATCTGGCGGAATTGAAGCAGCAGGGCGCAATCGAATACATCCCGTTTCCCGATGCCTTGCGGGGCAAGTACCAGAGCTTCACCGAAGCCGACCTGACGGCCTTGCGCAGGACGGGCTACGACGCGCCGTTTCTCCCGGTCGAAGAGGGTGTCGCTCGCTACGTCGCCGATCTCCTCATCCGCGAGCAGAAGGGCTAGGAGGTATGGCAAGAAATGAGCACCCCCGTTCACGCGGGGATTTACAAGGGGCTTGCCCCTTGTTTGTTCGGGGATATACAAGGGACACTCGTCCCTTGTTCGTGCGCCCGGCTTTTGGGTCGTAGCGGCGCGGCAGCGAAATCGAGAAAATCTTCAGATGTGGAATACGGTGGACGATACTGTCGGGAATACGCCGCTGGTGCGACTGAAGCGGCTGCCCGGCGAGACGAGCAACGTCGTCCTGGCGAAGCTCGAGGGAAACAATCCGGCGGGCTCGGTGAAAGACCGCCCGGCGCTCTGGATGTTTCGCGGCGCGGAAGAGCGGGGCGAGATCAGGCCCGGCGATACGTTGATCGAGCCCACCAGCGGCAACACCGGCATCGCGCTCGCGATGGTCGCTGCCATGCGCGGGTACCGGATGGTCCTGGTCATGCCCGAGCACCTCTCGATCGAGCGCCGGCAGACGATGGCGGCCTTCGGCGCGGAGATCGTTCTCACGTCGAAGGACGGCGGCATGGAGGGAGCCCGCGATCTCGCCGAGCGCATGGTGCGCGAGCGCAAGGGCCGCATGCTCGACCAGTTCGCCAATCCCGACAATCCGCGCGCGCACTACGAGAGCACGGGCCCGGAGATCTGGCGCGAGACCGAGGGCCGGATCACGCATTTCGTCTCGAGCATGGGGACGACCGGGACGATCATGGGCGTCTCTCGATTCTTGAAGGAGAAGAACCCGGCGGTGCAAATCGTCGGCTGCCAGCCCGAGGATGGCGCGCAGATACCGGGAATCCGGAAGTGGCCGGAAGCATACCTGCCGCGTATCTTCGAAAAGGCCCGCGTCGATCGTGTCGAGAACGTGGGCCAGGCGGACGCCGAGGAGATGGCGCGGCGTCTGGCCGCGGAGGAGGGCATCTTCGCGGGAATCTCCTCGGGCGGTGCGCTGGCGGTGGCGCTGCGCATCTCGAAGGAGGTCGAGAATGCCGTGATCGTCACGGTCGTGTGCGACCGTGGCGACCGCTACCTGTCGACAGGGGTTTTTCCGGCGTAACAGAATGCTCGCCCCGGTGACTTCGACTGACGAATGCAGTCCACGAGACAAACCCCGATTGTACGAACAAGGGGAGAGGCCCCCTTGTATATCCCCCGGAACGAACAAGGGGCAAGCCCCTTGTAAATCCCCCCGCGCGCGTGCGCGGAGTTTTAGCAGACCGCTTATCCCCGCGTAATGACGCCCACGCTCGTATTCGACATCGAGACGATTCCGGACGTCGCCGGGCTGCGCACGCTCTATGAGCTCGACTCCGAGCTGACCGACGCGGACGTCGCCGAGATCGCGTTTCAGCGCCGCCGCGCCGCGGTCGGCCACGATTTTCTCCAGCCCCACCTGCACCGGGTGGCGGCCATCTCGTGCGTGCTGCGCGAAGGCGACAGCCTCACGGTCTGGTCGCTCGGTACCCCGGAGGACGGCGAGGCGCAGCTCATCCAGCGTTTCTTCGACGGCATCGACAAGTACACGCCGCAGCTCGTCTCCTGGAACGGCGGCGGGTTCGATCTTCCGGTGCTGCATTACCGCGGGCTCGTGAATGCCGTCGTGGCGGCGCGCTACTGGGATCTCGGCGACGACGATCGCGAGTTCAAATTCAACAACTACATCAGCCGCTACCATTCCCGTCACATCGACCTCATGGATCTCGTCGCGCTCTATCAGCCGCGGAACAATGCGCCGCTGGACGACATCGCGCGGCTCATGGGGCTGCCGGGCAAGCTGGGCATGGACGGCTCGCAGGTGTGGGGCGCCTACCGCGAAGGGCGTATCGCGGAGATTCGCAACTACTGCGAGACCGACGTGGTGAACACATGGCTCATATTCCTGCGCTTCAAGCTGATGCGGGGTGCCATCACTTCCGACCAGCATGCCCGCGAGATCGCTCTCGTGCGCGCGACGCTCGCGCGCCTCGATCAGCCGCACTGGAACGAGTATCTCGCCGCCTGGCCGGCATCCTGAAATGCCGCCGGTCCTGATCGAATCCCTCGACGCCGGGGGGCGCGGCATCGCTCACGTCAATGGCAAGGCGATCTTCATCGAGGGCGCCCTGCCGGGCGAGACCGTCGATTTCGTGTCCTATCGATGGAAGCGGCGCTACGAGCGTGCGAGGGTCACGCGGGTGCATCGCCAGTCTTCGTCGCGAGCCGTACCCGGGTGCGAGTACTTCGGCGTGTGCGGGGGCTGCGCCATGCAGCATCTGGATCATCACGCCCAGGTCGCCGCGAAGCAGCGCGCCCTCGAGGATGCGCTCTGGCACATCGGCAGGCTTCATCCCGAGACGGTGATGGCGCCGGTGCATGGGCAAGCGTGGGGCTATCGTAACCGCGCCCGGCTGTCCGTCCGGCGGGTTTCCGACCAGGTCGGCGTGCTCGTGGGATTTCGCGAGCGGCACTCCTCGCACGTTGCCGACATGGGCGCCTGCAGGGTTCTTCCGGGCCGCGTGTCGGATCTGATTCGTCCGCTGCGCGCGCTGATCGAGGAGCTGTCGATACGCGCGCAGCTGCCGCAGATCGAGATTGCGGTCGGCGATGCGGTGACCGTGCTGATCCTGCGTGTGCTGGAAGCACCGAGCGCTGCCGATGAGCGCATCTTGCGCGACTTCGCCGACGCGCACGGCATTCAGTTCTGGCTGCAGCCGGACCGGCCGGAGTCGGCCCGCCCGTTCCATCCGCTCGATGCACCGCCCCTCTATTACTCTCTGCCCGAATTCGACGTGTGCATCCATTTTGCACCGACCGATTTCACGCAGGTCAACCAGGCGGTCAATGCGATCCTCGTCCGGCGCGCCGTGGACTACCTGGATCCGCGGCCCGGGGAGCGCATCCTCGACCTCTTCTGCGGGCTCGGCAACTTCAGCCTGCCGATCGCGGTGCGCGGCGGCGAGGTGATCGGAGTGGAAGGGAGCGCGCGGCTGGTTGCCCGCGCGCGCGACAACGCCATGGCGAACGGACTCGTCGCGCAGTTCAGCACCGCAAACCTGTTCGACACCGATGTGTGTGCGTCACTTCCGCGCTGCGACAAGCTCCTGCTCGATCCGCCGCGCGAAGGGGCGATCGAGCTCGTCAAGTCACTTGGAGTGCACGGCCCGCACCGGGTGGTCTACGTCTCGTGCGATCAGGGCACGCTGGCGCGCGATGCCGGCGTGCTGGTGCACACCAAGGGCTATCGACTGGTATCCGCCGGTATCGTGAACATGTTCGCGCATACCGCACACGTCGAATCGATGGCCGTGTTCGAGCGTTGAGAACGAGCGACCCTGCTTCTTCCCCTCCTCTTCGAGGAGGGGGTGCCCGCGAAGCGGGCGGGGTGGTTCCGGACATAGAAAAAGGGCCGCCCGCGGCGGCCCTATCGATGCTTGCGTGGCGAATCAGTCGTCGCCGCCGAATATTCCGAGCAGCTGCAGCAGGCTCGAGAAGATGTTGTAGATCGCCACGTAGAGGGTCAGAGTTGCGGAGACGTAGTTCGTCTCGCCGCCGCGCACGATGGCATTGACCTGGTACAGGATCACCATCGACGAGAAGATGATGAATGCGACCAGCAGCGTGAGCGCCAGGGCGGGGATCTGGAAGAACACGTTCGCGACGACCGCGAGCATGATCACGATGAACCCCACCAGCAGGAAACGCCCCATGCCGCTGAAGTCGCGTTTCACGTTGGAGGCCACTGCGGAGAGCCCGAAGAACGTCAGCGCAGTGCCGCCGGCCGCCATGGCCACGAGCTGCCCGCCGTTCGCGAAGCCGAGCACGCGCTGCAGCACCGGCCCGAGCAGCATGCCGAGGAAGAACGTGAAGCCGAGGAGCAGCGCAACGCCGATACCACTGTTGCGGTTCTTCTCGATCGCCCAGATCCAGCCGTAGAAGATCGCGAGGATCGCGATGAACGAGACCATCGGGCTGGTGCGCATGAAGCTCAGGTTCAGATTCGCGCCGAGCAGTGCGCCGATGGCGGTCGGGATCAGCGTAACCGCGAGCAGCAGGTATGTGTTGCGCAGAACCTTGTTCTGCCGGACCGCAACGTCCTGCGTGCCCGTGTACGGGGTTCCTTGAATGGGTCGGAGTTCCGGTTGCATCAATATCCCTCCTGGATATGTTCTCTTATGAATCGCTGCAGCACCTTAGATGGGTGCCTGGCCTGAGAGTTCAAGGCACCCAGTATACCGGCTGACCGTTACACGCGTCGCAATGCGGGGCGGCATCCCGATGGCATGCCGGTGTTGTCCTCGGCGCATTGTAACTATATGATGAATAACGTCTTATGCGCCGTTGGTTCGCCGCGATGTGAATCGATGGTAGAACGATCGTCGAGCGATACGATTGAACACGACGGAAGGGTGGCAGAGCGGTTGAATGCACCGGTCTTGAAAACCGGCAGGGCCTGACGGTCTTCGTGGGTTCGAATCCCACCCCTTCCGCCACGAATAAATTTGTAAGTATATGATACAACAAATAAATCATCTCCTACATTCGACGCAATGTTCGACCAGGCGATCGCCGAGCGCATCGGTGTGCATCCCGCACGGCGGCACGCTTTCGGAGTCGCCGGCACAGCCGGGGCATTGCGCGAGTTTCTTCGTGCCTTGAGGAGGCTCCGGCGAACGGAGAGTGACCGCGTGATGCGCCTGTTCCTGGCCGTGGTGGTTCTTCTCGCCCTGTGGCCCGCCCTTGGCCTCGCGGACCCCAAGACCGAGACGGAGATCAAGCAGCTCGAGTCCGCGCTAAACAGGCTCAATCAGGAGCAGCAGTCGGTGTACCAGCAATTCCAGATGGTCCAGGAGTTGCGTCGCGCGGAGACCGCCGGCACCGAGCAAGGAGGGTCGCCGACTTACGGTATGGCCGCGCCACCCCCGATCGACTACGAGGTGCAGCAACGGCAACTCCAGCAACGCGAGAACCGGCTCAGAGACCTCAGCGATGAGCTTAGCCGGCTGTACGCGGAGTATCGAGCGCTGGCGGAGAAGAAGCGTGCGCTGCTCGATCGACTAGACGAACTGACGAAAACCCCTTGATGTTCAGGTTGGCCAGCCGTGGCGTCTGCCGATGCGCTAGCACATCGTTGACATGGCGTTCGGCGGCCGCGCGGAAACCTGCCGTGGGAGTGGCGGAAGGACCGCTAACGCGCCTGGACCAGCTGCACGGCCCCATAGCCGAAAGCGGCCATTCAATGGCGCTATCGACCCGAAGCTGACATTGCGACAGGAGCGTGGAGACCGGGCGCGGAATACTAGAGCCATAGATCCCAGGTGGGGCCGCGAAGATTACCCTCTGGTGGCTTTCTCAACTGTCGAGGTGGTGACGAGCGACTCGCGCTCGCGTGAGGATCGGGCCGGAGCGCCATCGTCTTCAATCGCCGTGCACGATTTCGTACTTTTCTTTTAGCTCGGCCACGTTGTATGGACTGTACGTAATGCTCCATCCGCGTTTGCCTCGCGGGTTGTGGGCGAAAACAGACTTGCTGTTCGTGATGTCGTATATCGACGCGTGAATCTTCGGCAGCCGGGTGGCGCTTCCCAAAACCCGGATTCTCCGAATGCTGGCTCCAAAGCCAAGCATACGTTTGGCACGCCGTATCCCGCTATTCAACAATCCGTGAAAATGAAAGTAGTAGCTGTCCACGATGGTTAGTCCTTCAGAGAGGTTCTTGAACACAGCCGACTCATCGAGGCCGCGTTTCTTCAAGGCAGCCACAAGGCGGCGCTTCATGAAGTGATATGGACCTTCCGAAAGCTTGTTCTCGTCATAGCCGCCACCTACATCCGAGTGCACCCCGGGAAACCAAACTTCCTCGACGGTTTCCGCGTCTGGCATGAGGGTAGGGAGAAACGCGTGTCGTGTCTCGTCGATCGCAACACAGTGCACCGCTTTCTCGACCCCGTCGGGAATGTCGTTCTCCTGACCGCGAAACCGTTCCTCCCACAAGCGGGGAAGAAGTATCGTCTTTATGCCTCGTACCGTCTTGTCCATTACCTTGTTGAACAGTCCTTCCTCCGGAAAGCGAGAGGGCAACGCGAAGGCATCAACGGTATCCCAGCATCCCAGAAACGCTATCTTGGGACGCTGATTTGCGTCCGCGCTTGAATCGCGGAGGCGCTCAATGCGCTCGACGCGCGGCTCGATTTGAGCTGTCAAGAGGTTGGAAAAGTGCCTGGTGTGGACGCGCAGTTTCGTCGGCAGCCCTCGAACGCAGATGTCCCTCGCAAGCAGGCGCGCGCTGGCAGCGCCACGGCTGAAGCCGAGAATGTAGATGGAATCCTCGGGCCCCCTATAGCTGGCGAATAGCGCTGCGAAAGCGGCACCGCGAATCCTCTCCTCGTCTTTTCCGTTGAATCCAAACCACATCCGATCGGGCGCACTGTTATCCTGGCGATGCCACTGGCTACAATGTTGCCTTTACCCCGGACGAGTTAGCGCGCCTCAAAGGAATCTTTCCCCAAGGCATATGCGACTGGTCCAAGCCTGGGGTCATGCAGCGGCGATTAAAGGATAGCTGGCTTGCCTATCCGAGACCAGGGCACGCCGTGCATCTCGACCGCGGCTCTCACCATAACCACGGAGATTAATTCGATTGACGTTCTGATTTGTGAATGCCGGTTTGAAAGCAAGTCGCCCGCCATCACTTAGGCTGTCGGAATCATCTATGTGGTGGCGGTGCACGGAAAGGAAATGGAGCATAGAGCGCTCGCCACGGCTAACTAGCATGGAGTCTCGCGTTTAAGCGTCATGTTTATGAGTAAGGCGTAGCGCAAGACTTGATGATCCAGGCCGAGACGGTCGATCCTCCCGTAATGCAATAGCGTCCGCCCGCAACAACTGTCTTTGGTCGATCTGAGACGGTCGCCGCGAACCCTCTCCCAAAGTCGCTGCGGCGAATGGCGATGATTATTATCAGCAGTGAATCGCTTCCGGTCGACCGGACGACAGCATAATTAGGCGACTAGCCACGATGCACAATTGCATCGTTGAGCGCATTGACTACCATTGACACGAACGTCCCTTCGCGGGTCGACAGTGCTTTCTGTTCCCCTGTCGAAGCCCTATCTAGGGGGATTACGCGCCTCTTGGCGACCGGAGCAGAAGGACCTGGTCTCGCAGTAGGACGCAAACGGGTCGTCGCAGCGGCGACTCGAGACAAGCTCAATCGCATTAGACCCTTAGGCTGATTGTCCGCGGCGGGTTAGAAACGGATAATCGTCTTGGCATGCGACGCGCAGTTTCGCGTTTCATTTGCCGCGCGCTCTCGAGCGGAGCGCAAGCGCGAGCCGCGACATCAGGCGCGTATGACGCTCCCGCGTTATGGCAAGTCCGAGCTAGCAAAGCGTCGTCGAATCCGTGCGGTTCGCCTCGCCTTTGGTAGCCCGACGGGAAGGAGGTGTGTCGTGCCCTGGACCTCGAACGTCAGGATTTCGAACCAGCAGAGCAAGAACTCACCGGCGCTCGCCGAGTTCCGCGGCGAGCTCCACCTGTGCCACGCCGGTGACTCCTCGAACGACATCTGGCACTCCGTGTTCGACGGCGCAGAATGGAGCGCGAACGTGCGCATTCCCGACCAGAAGAGCAAGTCGCCCTCCGCGCTGGCGTCGTTCCATAACCGGCTGCACATCACGCACCTGGGCGACAGCTCCAACAAGATCTGGCATTCGAGCTTCGACGGGAACCGCTGGACGACGAACGTGCCGATCGAGGGCGAGCTCAGCCAGGCGGCGCCCGCGATGGCCGTCTTCGCGGACCGTCTCCATCTGCTCCACATCGGCAACAGCTCGCACCGGGTCTACCATCTCGAGTTCGACGGCCTGCGCTGGCAGAAGCGCGCGGAGAACGAAGGGCTCGAGAACCAGCGCAGTAAGGGCCCGGTGGCGCTCGCGGTGTTTAACGGCGAGTTACACATGGTGCACCAGGGGGACACGTCAAACCGGCTGTGGCACACGCGGTTCAACGGCAACCGCTGGTCGGAGAACGAGGTCATCGACGGCCAGTTCAGCAAGTCGCCGCCGGCGCTCACAACCTTGAACGGCCTGCTTCAGCTGCTCCATCTCGGCGACAGCTCGAACCGGATCTGGCATTCCACGTTCGACGGCACGACGTGGGCCCAGAACATTCCGATCCCCTACCAGTTGAGCAAGGCGGCTCCGGGACTGGCCACCTTCGGCAACCGCCTTCACATGGCGCATCTCGGAGACTCCTCGAACGACATCTGGCACAGCAGCTCCGATGGCGTCCTCGTCCGGCGGCCGGAGCGGCGCGTCTTCGTCATCGACCTCGACGGCGTTCGCTGGGACAGCTTCTACCGGCATTTGAAGCGAGTGCGCGACGCCGGCGCGAGCGCCGACGTCACTTACAACTTCACGTTGCCGCCGGGCGCGTCGGACGACACGATCCTCGAGGACGGCGACGTCCAGCTTCGCAGCGCGCTCTCGGAGCTGTGCTTCGCGCCGGGCAACGGCATGGCGGACGTCCGGTTCGCGCTCGCGGCGTATCCCTCGTTCACCTTTCCATCGCACGGGACCATGTACACCGGGATCGGGCCGGGGCGGCACGGCATTGCCGGTCACACATTCATTGTCCGCGACGCGCCGCCCGAATGGGATCGCCACTCCTGGGATTCGCTTCCCCGCGCGCTCGCCCTGCAGGGCTATTGCACGGACGCCGAAAGCAGCGCAGCGGCGCTGGCCGACTACCTGTGGGGCGGGTTCGACACCGTCGACGGGAACAGCTGCCGGAACCGCAATCGCGGACTGGTGTCCGATCTTCGCGTGGCGAACCTGTTCGAGCATGCGCATGAGGGCGGTTTGCGCAGCTGTTCGATCCACAGCTTCTATCACGGGGCACTGCGTCCGTGGGAGAACGAAGGGTGGGATCAGTGGTTGAGATACTCGCCCCGCGAGCTGCGGAGCATTAAGGACGTGTGCAGCAAGGAAGACATCGACCAGTACGAGACCGTCGATCACGGTGCGCTCGTGAAGGCGGATCTGCTTTTGGAGCACATGCCGTCAAAGCTCCAGGTGATCTCGCCGAACTCCAATATTCCACCATCCATTCCGGATTCCGCCAATAGGATGACCGGCGAGCGAAACCCAGGCTGGATCGTTCGCGGCGAGGCACATCCCGAGGGCATTCCCGACCTCGTGGCGATATATCTCGCGTCGGTGGACAACGCCAGCCACATCAACGGCATCCGCGACCAGGAGACGTACCTCGCCTGGTTCGATCACCGCCTCGGCCGATACGTGCGGGAGCTCAAGCGTGCCGATCCGGACACGTTCGAGAACACGGTGTTCGCGTTCGTCGCCGACCACGGTCACGCGCCGATCGCGCAGGCGCCCGAAAGCTCCGGCGTGCCCTCCGACAACGCGCTCGCGGTCCGCGAGGAGCTCGTGCGGATCCTCCTTGGCGACGCGGAAGGGAACGACTTTCTGGCGCTTGCGAAGGCCATGAGTCAGATGAATCTCGGACTGTCCTATAGCCGGTTGGTGTCCGAGGCGATCGAAGACGACTGCGCGGCGTGGGCCGAGGCGATGAACCTGTACGTCTACTTCCGCGACCCCGACAAGTTCCCGTCCGTCGACGTCGCGCGGCGGCTGCTCGCGATCCCAATGCGGACCGAGCCGTACGGTGCGCTCGTTCTCGTGCGCGGTCAGTACCAGTTCCTGGCGCGCGGGGAGCCCTCGCCCGCGCCGCTCGACAGCGCGGCATCCCGCGCCTACGTGAACCCGCAGCTTGACGTGCCGCCGGCGACGACCGCCGAAATCGACGCAACCTCGCTGTCCCAGGCCGACGCCGACGCCGAGCAGCTGCTCAGGAATCGCTTGGGCACCGACGAGGCCTTCACGCTGCTGCAGGTGGCCGAGCGGGTCGCCGGCTTCCACCCGGTGGGGATCAACCAATCGCCCGACGTCATCCTGCTGGCGCCGGCGGGACGAAGCTTCTCGGGCGGGGCTGCCACGCACGGGTCGTTCGCATACTCCACGAGCCGAATTCCGATGGTATTCTGCGGCCCCGGCATGCCGTCGGGCCGGGCGCAGATCGACGGCGCGCGCATGATCGACTTCACGCCGACGGTGCTGAGTCTGCTCGGGCTGACGCCGGAAGGAATGGAAGGGCAGCCGCTTCTCGACCGGTTCGGCCAGGTCGTGCGCGGGACGATCCCGGGCAAACCGGGCTCCAAGCCC
>JBAVOG010000134.1:0-2212 GCA_049691875.1 Burkholderiales bacterium
GGACTCTTCCCCTCCTCTTCGAGGAGGGGTGCCGCCAGAGGCGGCGGGGTGGTGCACGACGGTTGATCAAACCACCGCCCGCCTCACCCTTGGAAAGGAGGGGATGGACTCTTCCCCTCCTCTTCGAGGAGGGGTGCCGCCAGAGGCGGCGGGGTGGTGCACGACGGTTGATCAAACCACCGCCCGCCTCACCCTTGAAAGGGAGGGGAAACTGCACCGTATCCCAGTCTCTCGATCGCTCTTTCCGACCTTCTCCTGCTAGCTTCATGGGCCACGCACTCCTCGCCTCGGTATTCATCATTGCCGCGTGCGGGCTCGTCTACGAGCTGATCGCCGGCGCGGCGGCAAGCTATCTCCTCGGCGATTCGGTCACCCAGTTCTCGCTGGTGATCGGGCTCTATCTGTTCGGCATGGGCGTCGGCTCCTACCTGTCGCGCTGGGTGGTCACCGGCGTTGCCGCGCGCTTCGTGGAAATCGAGCTGGTCATCGCACTCCTCGGCGGATTCTCTGCGGCGGGTGTGTTCCTCGCGTTTGCCCACCTCGGATCCGACGTGCGGCCGCTGCTCTACGGGCTGGTGCTGGTGATCGGCGTCCTGGTTGGCCTGGAGATTCCGCTCGTCATGCGGCTCCTGCGCGACCGGTTCGGATTCCGTGATCTCGTCGCGCAGGTGCTTTCGTTCGACTACCTCGGCGCGCTGGCGGTGTCGGTCGCATTTCCGCTGCTGCTCGTGCCCACGCTCGGGCTCATCCGCTCGGCATTCCTCTTCGGCCTCCTGAACGCGCTCGTCGCCGCCTGGGCGCTGTGGCTCTTCCGCGCGCAGCTGGGTGCGCTGCAGTGGCGAACCGCGCAATGCGCGGTGGTCGTGGGCCTGCTGGCCGGTGGGTTCATCCAGGCCGAGCGTCTCACCACGCTCGCCGAAGAGGGGATGTATGCGGACCGCATCGTGCTCGCGCGCTCGACGCCCTACCAGCGCATCATCGTCACGCGGTGGCGGAACGACGTGCGTCTCTTCCTGAACGGGAATCTGCAGTTCAGCTCGCACGACGAGTATCGCTACCACGAAGCCCTCGTTCATCCGGGCCTGGCCGCGGCGCCGTGGGCGAAGCGAGTGCTGGTGCTCGGCGGCGGCGACGGCCTGGCGGTGCGGGAGATCCTGAAGTATCCGCAGGTCGAGTCGGTGACACTCGTGGACCTCGATGCCGAGGTGACGCGGATCTTCTCGACCGTACCGCTGCTGCGCGCGCTGAATGCAGACGCGCTCGTTTCGCCGAAGGTGCGCGTCGTCAACGCGGACGCGTTCAAATGGCTGGAGGAGAGCGACGGGCACTGGGACTTCGTCGTCGCGGACTTCCCGGACCCGAGCAACTACTCGCTGGGCAAGCTCTACACCACTGCGTTCTACCGCCTGCTCGAGCGGCGACTCTCGGCGCGCGGCCTCGCCGTGGTGCAGGCGACTTCGCCGCTCTACGCACGCAAGTCGTTCTGGTGCGTGGTCGCGACGATCGAGAGCGTCGGACTCGTGGCCACGCCCTACCATGCCCACGTGCCGTCCTTCGGCGAGTGGGGCTATGTCATCGTGACGCGCGACGGCTACCAGGCGCCCGACCGGTTCGACCCCGGCCTGAACTTCGTCTCGGCCGATGGGCTTCCAGCGATGTTCGCCTTTCCGCGCGACATGGCGCGTGTGCCGGCCGAGGTGAACCGGCTCACGAACCAGATCCTGGTGCAGTACTTCGATGCCGAATGGAAGCGTGCGCCGAGTGAATAGATCCGGCCCGGAATGAGGCGGCGCGATTTTCTGGCGCTGGGCGGGGCGGGGCTGGTCACGGCGGCATGCGGTGGCAAGACGCCGCATCTCCCGCCGGGGACCCTTTCCGGCACCGGTGCCGCGATCGGGCATCGGCTGAGGGACGGATGGCGTGCGGAACCTGCGGAAGTCCGTAAGCGTTCCGTCGTCATCGTCGGAGGAGGCGTCGCCGGACTTTCGGCGGCCTGGCGATTGCGTCGCGCGGGATTCGACGACTTCGAAGTGCTCGAGCTCGAGCCCGAGGCGGGCGGCAACTCACGCTGGGACGAGAATGCGATAAGCCGCTATCCGCTGGGCGCGCACTACCTGCCGCTGCCGACGCCCGAGTCGCGTGCGGTCCGGCTGCTGCTCGCCGAGCTCGGCGTCCTCGAAGGCGACCCGGCAGCGGCCGCGCCTCGCTACGA
>JBAVOG010000135.1:0-3247 GCA_049691875.1 Burkholderiales bacterium
CCGATGCGTACTCCGCGCGAAAGCCGAGCCGCCCGGCGAATCGGGGATGCGGGGTAGGTGCGACCGCGCGCTCGATCGTGTCGACGATCCCCGCCACCGCGAATGCGCTGCGCGGCCCGAGCCACCCGGGCGCGCGCGTGACGGGAACGATTATTGTGGGGCCCGCGTGCAATCGCAAGAGTGCCGGCGCATCGATGATCGCGAGCAGCGCTTGCCGGTACATCGCGGCGTGCGGAAACACGGGGCGACCGCGCAGCAGATTGGCGGGGTAGAAATTGCGGCGGTTCGCCGCAGTGGCGGCACGGAAGTGCGCGAGCCCCACACGAATCCGGCCGGCGAATACGACAGATGCGATTGCCGCGCCCGCGCTCGTGGCGGCGATGCGGCGCGGCACAAGGCCGAGTCGTGGCGCCGCCTCGGTCCAGAACCCCGCTTGCCACAGACATCGGTTGCCGCCGCCGGCGAATACGACATTGATCGCAGCGCCCGCGAATACGAACGAGCCGGCGGGCGAAGGGAAGGGCGAGATCGGTGTCGACGCCCTTATCGCCCTGAGTTTTGCATTTTCCGACATAGACCAATAGTCATATACTAATCCTGAGCACACGGCGTATTGTTGGGAGGGTGGCGTGAACTGCCAGGAGGGTGTTCGCGTGTATGTTCGCGTCCCGCGTCCGGGCTGCTTGCCGGCCGCCCGGTCCCACGAAGGAGCTGCTAGATGAATCGATTCACCTTCGCCACCGGATCCCTTGTCGCCCTTGCCTTTGTGGCAGGGGTTGCGACGTCGGGAGATCGTCAAACCGGTGCGTCGCCCCTCGTGATGGCGCAGGCGCCCACCACGACGTCCGCCGCAGCGTCCAACACCTCCGCCGCACCGGCGAATCCATCCGCATCGCAGCCGGACAATCCGGGATTCTATGCGGCCGAAGCGGACCTGACGCCGTCCGAGCGCGCCGGACGCGAGATCTGGTACAAGGCGACGGCCGGAAATGCGCGCTTTCACACCTATGTGTTCCAGCAACGCATCGGCGTGCTGATCGATTGGTACCGGGCCCTTCGGACCGATCAGCGTGACGACCGCTTTCAGGCCTATGGATTGATCACCGATCCCGGCTGCTGCCGCCCGGGAACGGAGGGCTGTCCGGCGAAGAGTCTCGACGAGACTTACGGATTCGACTGGTGCCCCGGCGACGATACGCTGCTCAAGTTCGTCGGCAAGACAGGTTACCACGATCCGGCATGCGATTTTCGCGATGCGCCACCCGATCCGGCGGATGCCCATAGCGGCAAGAAGGATCAGCGCCAGTCGTCGTGCGATCTCGCGTTCGGCACCTCGACGGGCGCGCTCGGCTACCGCAAGTTTCCGAACCCACGCTTCGACGAGAAGCGCTGGCTCGAGGTGAACAAGACGGCGGGAAGCTGGGACGGATACCGGCAGGTCGTCACCGCGCAACCCGGCGAAACCGGCCGGCTGCTCGCCGACGGGTCCATCGAGCCGCCGTTCCTGATCGGCACCGCGTGCGGGTCGTGTCACATCGCGTTCGATCCGCTCAATCCGCCGAAGGATCCCGCGCATCCCGAGTGGCAGAATCTGAAGGGCGCGATAGGCAATCAGTACCTGCGCATCTCTGAGCTGCTCGGCTCAGGCATGCCGGTCGCGTCGCTCGAGTATCAGGTGTTCGCGCACGCACGCCCCGGGACCTCCGACACCTCGGCCATCCCGACCGACCGGGTGAACAACCCGGGCACCATGAACTCGATTCTCAACCTGCATCAGCGGCCCGTGTTCGAAGGCGAGGACGTCATCAAGTGGCGCAAGGTCACCGCCTGCGCTGCGACGCCCGAGCCCGGAACGAAGTGCTGGTGCGAGCCCGGCCGGGACGGCAAGTGCTGGCTGCGATCACGCCAGAAGGAAACCGTGCATCACATCCTCAAGGGCGGCGAGGACTCGATCGGCGCACTCGAGGCGATCCAGCGCGTCTACTTCAACATAGGATCATGCTCGGAGCAGTGCTGGGTCAACCATCTCACGGATCTCCGCCAGCTCGACCCCGATGCGCGCAACTACGGCCAGACGCCGTTCGACATCGGCCAGTGCCGGCGCGACTGCGCGAACTTCCGCGCGATCGAGGATCGCCTCGCCGAAATCGCCGCCTTCCTCTTCTCGAAAAAGAATGAGGCGACCGATCTGTACGCGGCGCGGCAGACCGAGCTGCAGCGTGACAATCCGAACGCAAAGTACGCCTACGACGACCTGGTCGTGGATCTCGAGAAGCAGTTCGGCGCGGGCGCAGTCGAGCGCGGGCGCGAGGTGTTCGCGGGAACCTGCGCACGCTGCCATTCGAGCATTCCGGAATCGGACGGCGGGCCGTTCAAGAACCGCGACTTCCGCGCGCTCGACGCAAAGACTGGCCAGCGCAAGGACTGGCTAGGCAACGATCAGGCGACAAAGGTGAGCGAGGTCGGCACGTACAAGTGCCGCGCGCTCCATTCGAACCACACGGCGGGACACATCTTCGCGGAGTACGGCTCCGAGACGCTGCGCGCGCGGCCCGCGGATCCGAACGTCAAGGACCCGGCCGACGGCGGCCGCAGCTATTACCGCAACATCTCGCTCGTCAGCCTGTGGGCGCATGCACCGTTCCTGCACAACAATGCGCTCGGGCCGGAGATCTGCGGCAAGCCGGCGAACGCCGAGAATTTCTTCTACCGCTCGCCCTACGTCGACCGGGCCACCAAGGCCACGCTTCCGCCCGAGCAGGCGCCGGCGTGCTGGGCATACGACCCGAGCGTCGACGGTCGCTTCAAACTCTACGTTGCATCGATGGAGGCGCTGCTCAATCCTTCCGCGCGCGTGCCGAAGATCACGCGGTTTCAGGTCGACGTGCCCCTGCCGGTCGGCATCCGCACCGTCGAGGACGGAAAGCAGAAGCAGATCGTGGGGATGACGGTCGTCCTTCCCAAGGGGATGAACTCTGCCGGGCTGGGCAATTTCGACCACAAGGTGTTCATCCGCGATCTCGTGGATCTCCGGCGCGACCCGAAGGCGCTCGGCGAACGCCTGGCCAAGCAACTCGGCGAGGCGGAGGGGGCGCAGACCACGGGCGAATTGAAGGTGGTCGCCGTCGAGCTCCTCAAGCAGCCGGACAAGCCGATCGAGACGATGCGCAACCATCCGAAGCTCGTCGAGCTCTACAGCACTTGCAACGCGGACATCGAGAACGACGGGCACCGCTTCGGCGAGGAC
>JBAVOG010000136.1:0-6809 GCA_049691875.1 Burkholderiales bacterium
CCCAGATGCGCCGCGCAACGCGCCCGAGCACCGCGTACTCCGGGTCCATCCCGTAGCTGAAGAAAAACGAGAGATTGGGCGCGAAGTCGTCGATGTGCATGCCGCGCGCGAGGTAGGTCTCCACGAAAGTGAAGCCGTTCGCAAGCGTGAACGCAAGCTGCGAGATCGGGTTCGCACCGGCCTCGGCGATGTGGTAGCCCGAGATCGAACTGGGACGAGAGTGAGACCGGGCGCGAGGCAAAGTTCTATCGCCTGACGCGCAAAGGCCGCGCGGCGCTCGGCAGCGAAACCGAGAACTGGCAACGGTTGGCCGGCGCGATCGGCGCGATTCTGAAGCTGTCGGAAGGTGGTGCCGAATGACCTGGTGGCGTCGTCTCATCCGCCGCGCCGAGCTGGAAGATCAACTCGACCGCGAACTGCGCTTCCATCTCGATTGACACACTGCCGACCTCATCGCGCGCGGTGTCGCGCCGGACGATGCGCGACGACAGGCGCGGCTCGAACTTGGCGGGCCCGAGCAGGTCAAGGAGCAATGCCGGGACGCGCGCGGGACCCGCTGGGTCGACGACCTGTGGCAGGACGTGCGCTACGCGCTGCGCACCCTTCGCCGTCGGCCCGGTTTTGCCGCCGTCGCGCTGCTGACGCTCGCCCTCGGATCGGGGGCGACGACGGTGATCTTCACGGTGATGCACGGCGTGCTGTTCAAGCCCGTGCCATTTGCCGATCCCGCTACGCTCGTGAAGGTCGACGAGCAGACGAAAGGGATCGTCGACTACCGGTGGGCGATCGCTGGGCGTTCTCCTATCCCAACTTTCTCGATTGCCAGCGCGAAGTCCGCTCGCTCGACATGGCGGCCTTCCGCTACGGCGGAGGGACCGTCAGCGGAGCCGGTGATCCGGAGTTCGTCGACGCGCTGCAGGTGTCGGCCAACATGATGTCGGTGCTCGGTGTGGCGCCGATCGCGGGGCGCAGCCTTCTGCCGGAAGACGATCGGCCGGGCGCGGCGCCGGTCGCCGTCATCAGCCAGGCGCTGTGGCAGCGCCGCTTTGGCGGCGGGACCGATCCGACCGCACGGTACTCGACATGGACTCCAGCGAGAGCCCGGTGCATGGCCAGCAGGAAGGCAGTGCCCACAACGGCCACTTCGAGACGGTGTGTTATCACCCGCTGTTTCTGTTCAGCGATCAAGGCGACTGCCTGGCGGCGAAGCGCGGACAGTTGGACGACGCCCAGACGGGTCGTGGCGAAAGTCGAGCACCACGTCGGCGAGCTGTTCCCGCGCGTGGGCTTCATCGTGACGAATCTCGCGCTCCCCAATCGGGCCATCGTGCGGTTCTATAACAAGCGCGGCACGGCCGAGCAATGAATCAAGGAGGGGAAGCAAGCGGCGCACTGGACGCGACTGTCGTGTCATCGGTTCCGGGCGAACGAAGTCCGGCTGCAGCTGAGCGTGCTCGCGTACAACCTCGGCAATCTGTGGCGGCGGCTCGTGCTGCCGCGGCGCATCGAGCGCTGGTCGCTGACCAGTCTCCAGCAGCGCCTCGTCAAGACGGGTGGCGCCCAGTCAAGCGCTCCCGGTACTACTGGCTCCTGCTGGCCGAGAGCCACCTGACGCGGCGGCTGTTCGGGTCGATGCTCCAGCGGATCTGGGCGCTGCCCGTGCCGACCGGTTGACGGGCCAGCGATGCCGGAGACCGTGGGCGAAGAGAGGAGGGAAGGCGGGCGACGTGTCCGCAAGAATATCGGAGGCGTCGTGCCGCGCGTCACAATTCGGGCCGCTGGGGGGGTATTCGTTGCGAGATCCACACAGGAAGGAATCCTGACCCCTGACCCGCGCGCGCGATGGTTGGTGTAGGATGCGCCGATCGACGGGCGTCAAATCGGAAATGTCGGATCACCGCGGTCGCACGCAAACCGACATCGTGCGGATCAAGCTCGGAAGTCGGTGAATGCCATGCCCGCGTCGCGTCCAGCCCCCCGCATTCGATTTGCAGCGCTCTCGTTCGATCCGCTGACGGAACGGCCCGTTGTGCCGCAGTCGAGTCGCGCTGCGCCCGCGCGCGAGTCGGGCGACGCGCGCGTCATCGTGCAATTTCATGCGCCGCTCACGCGACGCGATCAGCTGCGCCTCAAGCAGGAATTTGGCCTCGCTCTGCGCGACTACGTGCCCGACTACGCGTACCTCGAACGGCTGACGCCGGAACGACTCGAGAAAATACGGCGCGCTCCGCTGACACGAGCGATCGTGCCGTATCACGCGGCGTTCAAGATCGTCCCGGGCATCGGCCAGCGTGAGTTCACAGCGGAAGAGCGGCGGGCCGTTGCGGGAATCTGGATCACCTGTGTCCTGTTCCGTGACGCCGATCCTGAGTCGGTCTGCACGGCGCTCGAAGCGCTCGGCGGTAGACACATCGTCGTTGTGGACGATCGCCGCATCGGCGGTGCACCGAAAATCAATCTCATCGTGAATTCGACGGCCGCAGTGCCCGAGATCGCGTCGCTGCCCGACGTCAAGCTCATCGAGGAAGTGCCGGAAGCCGTCGACGACAACGTCGGCGCCGCCGGCACGAACCAGTCCGGCAATGCGACGACGCAGAGCATCTGGAACCAGGGCCTGCACGGCGAAGGGCAAATCATCGGGATCATCGATCGCAGCCCGCTCGACCTGACGCATTGCTTCTTTCAGGATCCTGTCGACAACACGCCGGGCGTCGCGCATCGCAAGGTGCTGCAAATCCGAAACGAGGCGAACAAACCGCTTGAGGACCACAGCACGTTCGTCGCCGGGTGCGCGGCGGGCGATGACTTTCAAAACCCCGGGGCACACTCGCAGCGCGGCGGCGCGTGGGCGGCCCGGCTGGTCTCCGGCACGAGACAGGACGTGAATAACGACAGCATGCTGTCCGAGCTGTCGAAGGCCGCGTCGATCGGCGCGACGATCCACTCCAACAGCTGGCACGACAAGAACCCGAAGAAGAAACCCGCGAAGTACAACCAGCACGCAGCCGACGTGGATGAATTCACGTGGATGAATGAGGATCACCTGGTGCTCGGATCGTCCGGCAACACGACCGAGGAGCAGGGTCCTCCAGGCACCGCGAAAAATGCCGTCTGCGTAGCCGCGGCCATGGCGGACCCGAATGAGATGTCGATCGGCGATGGCCATGAGGGACCGACCGACGATGGCCGGCGCAAGCCGGATCTAGTAGGCGTGGGCTGCGGCATCACGACGTCCGACCTCGGGCCCGGCTGCGCGGTGAAATCGATCGTCTGCGCTTCGAGTCTGGCGACGCCGCACCTCGCCGCGGCGGCGGCCCTCGCACGTCAGTACTACGCCGAGGGCTTCTACCCAACCGGCACGCGGCAGCCGCACCATGCGTTCACGCCGACTGGCGCGCTCCTCAAAGCGACGTTGGTCAACAGCACGATTGACATGACCGGCGAGCCCGGCTATCCGGGCGACCGTGAAGGCTGGGGCCTCATCCGTCTCGAAAACGCCCTTCCTTTCCCCGGCAGCCCGCGGCTCACGCGCGTGTGGGACACGCGACATGCGGATGGGCTTGGCACCGGGGAAGTACACGAACATCATCTCGACGTCGCGAGCGGCGCGCAGCCGCTGCGCGTCACGCTCGTGTGGTCCGACGCGCCGGGCGACGCCAGCAGCGATGCACCAGTCGTCAACAATCTCGATCTCGAGGTCGTCGCGCCGGGCGGCACGATATTCCTCGGCAACGACTTCGCCAACGGCGTGTCCACGACCGGCGGCGCGCCCGACAGCCTCAACAATGTCGAGATGGTGCTCGTCAACAACCCGGCGGCGGGCGACTGGGTCATTCGCGTCCGCGGCACGGCGGTCAACGTCGGCACGCAGGGTTATGCGATCGTCGCATCGGGAGATCTTCCGGCCGCCCCGGTCAACACCGGCGTGCAGGACACGCTCGTTGTCCGCGTGCGATTCGCCGACATCGCGCTCGAGCCGTCGCTGCCGAACCTGCAGGCGACGATGGCCGAGGTGAAAAACTACATCGATCGTGTCAGCTACGGACAGGCGACGGTCGTCCCGGCGTATCGCGGCGTGATCGATCTCGATCAGCAGAAGGACTACTACTATGATCCGAGCCGCAATCTGCTCATCGAGATGACGGAGGAGGTCGTCGCGAAGCTCGTCGCGGCCGAGCCGAACGTCCTCGACGCCGTGGAGCGTCTCATCATCGTCACCAACGACGTCAACTTCACCGGCGACTGGGCGACGACCGGCCCGTGGCCGTACGAGCTGCCGGGCGGCTTCACGCGGCCGATCTCGGTCTCAGTGCAGTCGCACGCCAACCCGGCGGCGCGGTTCACGCACGGCATGCTGCACCAGTTCGGCTGCGTCGATCTCTACGCGCACGAAGGCGTGACGTTCCCGCGTCCGTACGTCGACGAGTGGGACAACATGGCCGGCTTCTTCAACAACGTGCACCCGCTCGTCTGGTCGAAGGAGCGCGCCGGCTGGCTCACGGCGCACGGCGACACGATTCAGTACATCCCGCGGCCCGCGCCCGGCGCGTCCTATGCGGGCCTCAACCCCATTCCGATCTTCTTCAACACGTCCACCGCGGCCAATCGCAAGGCGATCGCGATCGGCCTCAGCCAGAATGCCGCCACGATCGGCGCCGAGAACCAGTTCTATTTCGTCGAGGCGCGGCGCAACACGAACGCGAATTTCGACAACAGCCTGCCCGGCACCGGCGTGCTCGTGTACTACGTGAACGAGTTGATTCCACAGGGCGAGGGCCCCGTCATCCTTCGCGACAAGAACTTGTTGACGATGGGGCTGGCTGACGCGTTCTTCGTCGTCGGCGACGTGATCACGATTCCGGGAACGGGGATCACGCTCACGGTTCTGCCGGGTACGGGCGGCGCGGCTTTCAACATCCAGGTGGACTACACGGCGCCGGTCACCGACTACAACCTGTTCATCACGCGCGGCGACACGATCGACGGAAAGTTCAAGGCCTACATGAGCCCGGACATCTGGATCGACTCCCCCAAGAACGGATTCAACCTGGGCGGCGGACCGCCGCCGCACGACAAGATCGAGAATCCGGTCGCGAAGGTCGTGAATCGCATCCACGCGCGCGTGCACAATTCCGGGCCAGCGACCGCATTCGATTTCGACGTGCGGTTCCGCGTCTCCGAGCCGTACCACACGGTCGGCGGCGAAGCCGACTTCGACACGTTCGTCGGCATCAAGCACGTGGACAGTCTTGCCGCAGGCACGGATCTAATCCTCTTTGCTGAATGGACGCCGGCAGATGATGACAAGCCGCACGCCTGCATCATGGTGGATCTCATCAATCTCGTCGGGACGGACACGAACCAGTTCGACAACTGGGCGCAGGAGAACGTCAAGATCGTCGTGAGCGTCACCAGCAGTCCGTTCCGTCCCGTCACGTCGGAATTCAGCCTGGCGAATCCGTACGATCGCGAGGCGCTCTTTTACTTCCGAGCGGAGGGCGCACCCAAAGGGTGGAAGGTCGAGCTGAACCCGCGGAAGATCCTGCTGAAGCCGGGCCAGCGGATGGTGGGCCAAGCGACCGTCACGCCGCCGGAAGACGCGCAGGTGTGCACGAGCGAGCACATCACGATCACGAGCTGGGCGGCGCGCGGCGACACGCTCATCAACGTGGGCGGCGCCGTGGTGCAGGTGAACCTGCGACGGCCGGTGGCGATCACGCTCGAGACTGACGTCGGCCGATGCGACAACAAGGACATCGAGGCCGTGATCCTCGATGCGAAGAATCACGGCAGGAATCTCACGGTCGATCAGGCGATCAAGCTCTGCGGCCACATCACGGCGAAAGGCTGCACGCACCCGCCGCAGCCGAACCAGGAGATCATCCTCAAGTACGTGGACCCGCTCGGCAACGTCACGTTCCACACGGTGACGACCGACGCGAACGGTTGCTACGAGGATTTCATGGCGAGCGTGACCGGCGGAACGTGGGAGGTGTCGGTCGAGTATCCGGGTGGCCGCTGCGAGGCGCCGGTGGTCTCAGGCCCATTCACGGCGTGCTGGTGCCGCGGATGACGAGGGCAGGTCTTCAACATCCGGCTTAAAAACTTTTGTTGGCACTGCTTTGGAAAACCAATCTTCGAGCCGACTCCCAGTTGGATGCAGCGAGAACTGCCTGTCCTGGTCAGTCTGGGCGGTCCTGACGACGCCGGTGTTCTGAAAGATCATCATCGCGTTCTCGGTGCAGTTCGCGGTATCCACGCAGTCATCCGGGAATAGCCGCCGGAGAGAACCAATCAGCGCGCTGTTTGCGACGTCGTGCCCGCCTTCTTCAATCAGGGCGGCGACGAACATTCGAGCGTTGTCGTCGAGCCCGTTCGATGTTTCCGTGAACGCTGCATCGGAGGCGCCGTGAAAGGCTGCTGTCGCGAGCCACGTCCGCTCGGCGGCGATGGTGCTGTCGTCCGACGGATAGGAAAAACGGATAGGAAAATCAATTCATCCGGTATCACGTACTGCGCCGCGCGAGGCGGGCGCGCGAGTTTTTGGCGCGCCCAGTTCGCGCCGGCGGGCGGTTCTCGCGAGAGATCGCCCGATTTGCAGCGCCGGTCGCGTGAGACATTGTGAATGCGCTGCGGCGCAAGGCCCTCGTGGTGCACGAGGCACGGGGGGGCAGGCCGGCCACGATCCTCGCGCTGCGCTACGCGATGTCGGGGAGCGGGTGGTAGGTGATGGGGATGACCGCGTTAGGCGGCCAGTCGAGCGCCTCAACGGGTGGCCCCCGCTCGGTGGGCTCGGGCGCCCAGAGTCC
>JBAVOG010000137.1:0-1845 GCA_049691875.1 Burkholderiales bacterium
CAGTACGGCAGCTCCACGACCGCCATCCTCTTGTCCATCCCGGGCGAGGCGAGCTCGACGGTGACGTGTCTCGACGGACATGAAATGGCCAAGCGCGGCCGCGCGGGCGTTGCGCTGGGCATTTCCGCGATAGGCTCCTTCTTTGCCGGCAGCGTCGCGACGGTCTTCGTTGCGGGCCTCGCCATTCCGCTGACCAGCATCGCCCTCCGGTTCGGACCGGTCGAGTTCTTCTCGCTGATGCTCATGGGGCTCGTGTTCGCCGCCGCGCTGGCGCGCGGATCGATGTTCAATGCAGTGATCGCGATCGTGTTCGGCGTGCTGCTATCGACGATCGGGCCCGACATCGTCACCGGCCAGCTGCGCATGACCTTCCATGTCAATGAGCTTGCCGACGGGATCGATTTCGCGATTCTGGGCATGGGCCTGTTCGGAATCGGCGAGATCCTCCGCAATCTCGAGCATTCCATGTCGCGCGAAGTACTGAAGCGCAGCATCGGGCGGCTGCTGCCCGGGAGAAAGGAATTGCGCCAGTCGGCCTGGCCGATCGTCCGCGGCACCATGGTAGGCGCCGGGCTCGGCATCCTGCCGGGCAATGGCGCCGTGCTGGGCGCGTTCGCCTCCTACATTCTCGAAAAGAAAGTCGCCAGGGATCCGACGCGCTTCGGCGCAGGGGCGATCGAAGGCGTCGCCGGGCCGGAATCGGCTAACAACGCCGGGGCCCAGACGTCTTTCATCCCGCTCCTCACCCTCGGCATTCCCGCGAATGCGGTCATGGCGATCATGGTTGGCGCGATGACCATCCACGGCATCGTTCCCGGTCCTCAGGTGATCAGTGCAAATCCGGACCTGTTCTGGGGACTCATCGCATCGATGTGGATCGGAAACCTGATGCTGCTCGTGATCAACCTGCCGCTGATCGGCATCTGGGTCAAGTTGCTCTCCGTTCCGTACCGCATGCTGTTCCCGGCGATCATCCTGTTCTGCTGCATCGGGGCATTCTCGCTCAACGGTTCGACCGTGGAGATCGCGCTCCTGGCGGCATTCGGCCTGCTCGGGTACACGATGAGCAAGTTCGGTTTCGAGCCCGCCCCGCTGGCCCTCGGCATGGTCCTCGGCGTCCGGATGGAGGAGGCGCTCCGCCAGTCCATGATCATTTCCGGTGGCGATTTTCTCATCTTCGTCACGCGCCCGATCAGCGCCGCGTTGCTGCTCGGTGCCGCGATCCTGGTGGTGATCGTATTGGTTCCCGAGATCCGCAAGCGCCGCGCGGAAGTCTTCGCCGAAGAAGACTAGCAGTTTGTTGATCGGGCGTCCGTAATGGTATTCAGCAAGCAGGTCATCGATTCGATTTCAATGCGCACGCCGCGCTCTCGACTTCATCACAGCTCGAGCCTTACCCCAGAAACGCGCCGCCGTTCACGTGAAGGGTCTGGCCCGTGACGTAGCGCGCATCCGGACCGCAGAGAAACCGCACGATCGCCGCGACATCGGTCGGCGCGCCGCGCAGGCCGCTCAGGGTGCCGTGGGTGGAGTGGTGCTGCGGCTGCGGCCCGGCCGGGTCGCGAGGCGTCGCGATAAGCCCGGGCGAAACCAGGTTTACCGTCACGTTGTCGGTTGCCAGATCCGCAGCGAACGCGCGCGTCAACCCGACGAGACCGGCTTTTGCGGTGACCACGTGAGCGCGGTGCCTTGCGCCCGTATGTGCACTGAGGCCCCCGATGTTGATGATGGTCCCGGCGCCGCTCGCCTTGAGCTGCGGGAGGCAAGCCTTGGTGCACAGGAACGCGCCGTCCAGGATGACACCGGTGATCTCGCGCCATTCGGCGAGCGTCATCTCTTCCAGCG
>JBAVOG010000138.1:0-1925 GCA_049691875.1 Burkholderiales bacterium
CGTCGAGTACTTCAACTGTGCACCCGGGGTGTACTACCGGGCCGCATTCCAGGGTAACAACCTCGTGTACGTGGCGGCGCAGCCATGAAAACATTCACCGCACTCGCCGCAATTTTGACCGTGCTCACCGCCCCGACGAGCGCTCTTGCCCAGAGCAAGGCCGAGGCCACCGCCGTGAAGGCCGTCCAGATCACCGCCGCCCGCAAAGCCAACGCGGCGCTGATGCGCGAATACACTTGGCACAGCCGCATCGAATTGATTCACGAGGGACAGGTGAAGGACACCCGGATCGATCAGGTCCGCTACGGCCCCGACGGCAAGCTCGAGCGCACGGTGCTGAACGACAAGAGCGCCCGCCTGCCCATCGGCTTCCTGAGGCGGGCGATCATGGAGAACGAGCGGCAGCAAGTCGAGACGTTCCTGAAAGGCCTCAACGGACTCCTGGAGCAGTACACACTGCCCACGGCGGGAAAGGTGCTCGACTTCATGAGCCAGGCACGGGTCACCGGGCCGGACGCGAGCGGTGACGTCGAGATGACCGGCCATGGCGTGGTGGTCCCAGGGGACACGTTTTCCGTGTGGTCCGACGCACGCACGCACCAGACGCGCAAGGTCCAGGTGGCGTCAACGTTCAACGGCGACGTGGTGAACCTCACGGCCACGTTCCACACGCTCCCGAGCAGGCTTACCTATGTTGCCTACGCGGAAGTGACCGTGCCCGCGAAGCAGATGGACCTCAAGGTGCATAACTTCGACTTCACGCGGCGCGAGTCCACGAGCGCGGCGGCTGCCCCTCCGCCGGCCCCGGGCCACGTGCCGATCGGAACGGTCGTGTCGATCTTGCCGACCGGCTGCGTCGCGACCGAGATCCGGGGCGTCCAGTACTTCAAGTGCGCGTCCGGGGACTACTACCGGGCCGCGGTCCAGGGCAACAGCCTTGTCTACATGGCGACGACGCCCTGAGCGACACCACAATCGCAGCGCGTTGAGCGACGGCCTCCGGGCCACGAGCTGAACGTGCCTGCACAACGACATGGGATCTGCGATGAATTCCTTTCTCCTGCGAATCATGATCGTCACGCTTGCGCTCGTCACGCCCGCCGCGGCGCAGGACGAGTCTGCGCTGATACAGAAACGCAACCAGGTGCGCGAGATGACCCGCGACGGCCTGGCTACACTCTACGAGCTGCAGCCGGGTGCGCGTCGCGCCATCGAGCATGCCGCCGGCTACGGGGTGTTCAGCACATTCGGCATCAAGATCTTCTTCGCGGGCGGCTCGACCGGGAGCGGCGTGGTGGTCAACAACCGCACTCACCGTGACACCTTCATGAAGATGATCAAGGTGCAGGCCGGGCTCGGATTCGGCGCGTCCAAGGACCGCCTGATCTTCGTCTTCGAGACGCAAAAGGCCCTGCGCGACTTCGTGACCCAGGGCTGGGATTTCAGCGGCCAGGCGAACCTGTCGGCCATGGTGGCGGACCAGGGCGGGACGTTCACCGGCGCAGTCTCCGTGTCGCCGGGCGTCTATCTCTATCAGCTCACCGAGACGGGGCTGGCCGCCTCGATCACGCTCTCGGGCACCAAGTTCTTCAAGGATACCGACCTGCACTGAAGCGCGGCGCAAGTCGCCCACTACGAACACGGCGAAACCACACGGAGTTCCATCGATGCTGAAGCTTTCGAGATCGCTCGCGGCTGCCTCGTTTCTGATCGGGGCGGCGCTTCTTTCGGTTGCAGCGCACGCACAGGCGCCGGCCGTCGCGCCGCAGATGGCGGAGCTCCTCTTCGTGCAGAGCGCCGCAAGCGTGGCGCTCAGCGCCGATGGAAGCAAGCTCACGCTCAAGGGCCTGGGCCCGACCACGCTCTTCTTCTCCGACCGGCCGGTACGCATCGCGGGCCACTACCGCACCGAAGAGTACCTGCAG
>JBAVOG010000139.1:0-1659 GCA_049691875.1 Burkholderiales bacterium
AATTGACTTCATACACTGCTCCTCGATGGACGTTAAAGAGTTAATCGGTTAGGCCGGTTGGGCCGCCGATCTCTATAAAGCAAGCGCGATGCCAGTCCATCAGCCGGCGCGCTGAAATTCATATACAATTGTTTTTAAATACTTTCTTTTCTGGCGCGTCGGAACTTGAGCGCCCCACGCACCCGGCTTGCCCGCGGGGGTGACCTGAGACGTTGTCAGAGTGACGGCCTGCGGCAGCGCGAACGGGGCGCACCGAAGTCCAGCGCATGAACCGCACGTTTTCGCGGTGAAAATCGCGCATGGACACAGCGATGCAGGCTGTGGGCGCGTAACCGATCGCGTGTTCCGGGGCCAATCGAGTGAAATTGTGCCGCTTGCGCAAACGCCCCCGACGGAATCGCCGCCGTAACGCCGTGACATAGTTCACGTGCCGCGGAGCGTGTCATGGTCGCATGCGCCGCGCCGCGACGTGACCTGCCGCGTGGCGTCACATGATGGGGCCACGGTGCCCGTCAATCCGACTCGCCATCCGCCGTGCCATCTGAACCTTGGCTGATCAGCGCGTCCCGCAAGCGCGCAAGCACGTCGCCCCATTCCCGTGGGCGTCGCTGCCGCAGTAGCCGGACAGTCGGATGCCACGGCAACCCCTCCCCTTTCTCGCCAAAGCGCCAGTCGGCAATGGCCGGAACTATCACCAGCGTGGGGCGACCAAGCGCGCCAGCAAGATGGACCACTGACGTACACACGCTCACGACGACGTCGAGGGCCTCTACCAGCGCCGCCGTCTCGTCGTAGTCCGCAATTGCTTCCTCCCAGTGATGAACGACGAACCCGCTCACACGCGCCGCAGCGATCTCCGCATCGCTCTGTCCGTACTGCAAGCTGATCCAGTGCGCGGGAACGTCTCGCAAGCCTGCGGCGAGAGGAGCAAGACCAATCGACCGAAGGGAACCCCGAGTGCTACTGGTGCCGCCGCGCCATGAGAGGCCAACCTTGATTCCCGGCCCAAGGGCGTTTAGCCGCTCGCGATATTGAGCGACCCGGCGCGCGCCCGCACACAGGTAGCGGGGACGCTGCGGAAAGGCCTCCGGCGTTGTACGGTACTTGCAAGCAAGATCGCCGATCGGCAGTTGAAAGTCCACGGAACCAATCGAGTCTACCCAAACAGGCGCAGGGTCGCGCTGCGTGGTCCCGAACACTGACGTGGCCGCAAACGAACGTTCGAAGAGTCGCGCTAGTCGCGGATCGCAATCAAGGTAGCAAGCCGCCGCCTCCTCAAAAAGATCCGGGAGGCAGGAGGCAAACATTATCTCGTCGCCTAGGCCCTGCTCGCCGTAAACTAGCACGCGCTTGCCCGCCAGTGACTCACTGTCCCACTGTCGGAACTTGAACGGGCGCCCAACGTAGAGCTTGCTCTCGAAGCGCGCGCGATAGTCTCGCCAGCCGCGGGCGTAGTTTCCGTGCTTAACGTCGATTAGCGAGCGCATGATACGCAACTCCGGATCGTCCGGCTTTGCAGCGAGCGCATCGGTCAGATATCCAATTCCAACTTCGTACCGACCGCTCTCGGCGAGGGCCCAGCCGAGATTTGCGGCGACGGCTGCGTTCCTCGGCGCGACCGCCATGGCGCGCCGGAGCAGCGCTTCGCCGCGGTCAACA
>JBAVOG010000140.1:0-1927 GCA_049691875.1 Burkholderiales bacterium
CTGCGATTTCGAGTGCGGGCGCCTACGACGTCTACGTGCGATGGACTGCGCACCCGAACCGTTCGACGGGGGTGCCCGTGGTCGTCCGGCATGCGAGCGGGACCACGAGCCACACGTTCAACGAGCAGAGTGGCGGAGGCGCGTGGGTGCTGCACGGCCGATACAACTTCAACACGGGCAGCGCCGGCTACGTCGAGGTCAGCGACACCAGCGGCCAGGCCGCAGCGGACGCCGTGCGATTCGTGCCAGCGCCGTGAGCGCGCGCTGAACAGGCGCTGCTCTGGCCTCGGCGGGACGTACCGCGCATCCAAAGGCGCAGGCACTGTTCCGGATTCGGTGTGACGCAAGCCTTGGTCGCCACACCGCGTCCGGGGAGATATGTCGGGCCGAAATCCTACGACGGACGTCGCTCAGTTCGCTCGTCGGGTGCGCAATTCGCCGAGACGGGCCAAGCAGTAATGAATGAACGCCAATCCCGCAGCGACCGGAACGACCAAACCGGCAAACGGAATATACGAAAGCAGCGAGACCAGCACGCCAAGTCCGAACAGCTCACGACGGTAGCTCGTGAAGAAACCGTGCATCTCGTCGGCGCTGGCATGCTCCGCCAGCGCGTCGTAGCGGAACAGCCGCTGGTTGAGGTAGCCCATTAGCAACGCTGCCAGGACAGGCCACAACGGTGGAACCAGCCACAAGGGCAGCGACAGCAGGCCCACGCCGAGGAATACGGCGACGGCCAGCACGGCGTTCCACACCCCGCCGGCCAACGTACCACCACGCAGACGCGCGAGCTCCGGATAGCTGCGCCCTGCAACATGCTCGACCATCGCCGGCATGGACGCGAATCCGATGATCACGCTCGTCGTGGCCAGCACCAGCGGCACGAGCAACACGATCAGGAGCACCCAACCGAGGCCGCCGGCGACTTCCCGCACCGGTAACCATCGCCCCGCCCACTGCCCGACAGTCGAATCGCCAAGCGTGGAGGCGAGCCACGCCACGGCGTCGTCACCGAAAAAGATGGCGAGCACGATCCACAGCGCGAGCGACACGCCGATCGGCCAGACGATCAGCCAGATCATCTTGGGGTGCAAAAGATCGCGTAGACCGCGCCCGCAAGCCTGCAATATGTCATTCATGATCGCCGAAGATTTTGCCACAGCTTTTGCAACCGCTTCACCGACACCGGAATCGGGGTGCGCAGTTCCTGGGCAAAAAGCTGCACGCGTAATTCCTCGAGCAGCCAGCGAAACTGCTCGAGCTGCGGATCGCCGGCGTTCTGTCTCCGGTGCCTGGCGTCTTCGCGCGACCACGCCTGCTCGAGCGGCGCATATTCCGCGCGCGAGCGCGCATCACGTGCCGGATCGCTGCGCAGTTTCTCCAGCCTGAGCGCGGCCGCTTTCAGATAGCGCGGAAAGTGCTGCAACCGATCGTACGGCGTGGCGATCACGAAGGCCCTCGTGAGGAGGCGCGCCACTTGCGTCTCGATGTCCCGAACCGCTTCGGGAAACGCACGCGCCGCCTGCAGCTTCTTGGTGAGCGCCTGATGTTCGGCGAAGATCACGCCGACCAGTCGCGCAAGTTCCTGCGCGATCAGAACGATCCTCGCGCGCGCCTCATCGCGCCGCGCGGCAAATTCGGTCGCGGTGCGCGGTAGTGGATCGGCGAGGCATGCCCGGTCGAATGCCGCGGCGACGAGCTGGTCCTTGAGATCGCCCGCGTCGCCGATTGCCGCGAAACGAAGCGCCATCTCGCGCAGGCCCGGAAGGTTCTTTTCGAGATACCGCGCCTGCTCCCGCAACTGCAGCATGAACAGGCGACGCAACCCCTTGCGGTGCTCGCCTGCCGCCGCTTCGGACGTGCCAAGCAGTTCCAGGCTCACCGAATCGCCGCGATCCACGAGCGCCGGATACCCGACGAGCGTCTG
>JBAVOG010000141.1:0-3358 GCA_049691875.1 Burkholderiales bacterium
CCGGTCCGGGTTTGCCGCACCGTGCCTGCTGCTCTAAGATGGTTTCTTGGATCGAAGACTTCGAGTTCTCAACAGGAGGCAAGGGTGCCGGTCTACTCACTCGGAGAGCGACGGGTCGAGTTTCGCGGGGAGAAGTGGTATGTCGCGCCGGACGCAACGGTCATCGGATCGGTGGCGATCGGGCACGAGGCGAGCATCTGGTTCAAGGTCGTCATTCGCGGCGACAGCGATCTCATCACGATCGGCGCGCGGGTGAACGTCCAGGACGCCGCGGTGCTGCACACCGACGCGGGAATCCAGCTGACTCTCGGCCGCAACGTGTCGATCGGTCATCTGGCGATGCTGCATGGATGCACCGTCGGCGAGGGAAGCCTGATCGGCATCGGCGCCGTGATCCTGAATCACGCGGTGATCGGCAAGCACACGCTGATCGGCGCGAACACGCTGATCCCCGAAGGTAAGCAGATACCCGACGGCGTTCTGGTCGTCGGGCAGCCCGGCAAGGTGGTGCGCGACCTCAAGCCCGCGGAAATCGACGGACTTCTAGCGATCGCCGACGGCTACGTTGCGCGGGCCGAGGAGTATCGGCAGCACCTCAAGCCGGCACAGATGTGACCGGATCCCCGCCTGCGCGGTCACTTCGGGGCCATGCGGATCGCGCCGTCGAGGCGCACGACTTCGCCGTTCAGCATCTGGATCTCGATCATGGCCTTCGCCAGCGCCGCATATTCGTCCGCGCGGCCGAGCCGCGAGGGGAACGGCACCTGCTTGCCGAGCGATTCCTGGATCTCCTTGGGCAGGCCGTGCAGCATGGGCGTCTCGAAAATCCCCGGTGCGATCGTCAGCACGCGAATGCCATCGCGAGCGAGGTCGCGGGCGATCGGCAGCGTCATTCCGACGATGCCGCCCTTCGATGCGGAATAGGCCACCTGGCCGATCTGCCCGTCGAACGCGGCAACCGACGCCGTGCAGATGATCACCCCGCGCTCGCCGCTTTCTTGCGGGGGCTGCTTTGCCATTGCAGCGGCTGCCAGCCGGATCATGTTGAACGTGCCTATGAGATTGATGTTGATCGTCTTGGTGAACGATGCGAGCGAGTGCGGCCCTTCCTTGCCGATCGTCTTCTCGCCGATCGCGATGCCCGCGCAGTTGACCAGCCCCTGGAGTCCGCCGAAAGACTTGAGCGCCGTGTCGACGACCCCCTGCCCGTCGGCCTCGCTGGTGACGTCGCATTTCACGAATCGCGCGGACTTGCCGAGCTCCTTCGCGAGCGCTTCGCCCCTGTCCGCCTGAAGGTCCGCAATGAGGACATTGGCGCCGTTGCCCGCAAGCATTCGTGCGGTGCCGCCGCCGAGCCCGGAGGCGCCGCCGGTGACGATGAAAGTGCTGCCCTTGATCTGCATGATCGTTCCCTGACGTTGAAAACCTGGAAATTATGCCCTCTCCGGGCTACACCGTGCGTCGCTGCCGCCGGGCTGCCGTTGCCCCGGTGTCGGGCGACCCGTCGGCGCACAGCTCGACGCCGAACCGGGCGGCTGCCTCCTCGCGCGTGTAATAGCCGTGCGCGACATCGCGTGCGACGCGTTCCGGCGGCCGGCGGAGCGGATCGCCGAAGCCGCCTCCCCCGGGCGTCGTGACCTCGATGACGTCCCCCGGCCCGATGTCGATACCCTGATCTTTTGACAGGTGCGGCGGTGAATACGGCACGCCTCCGCGCACGATGCGCACCCGATTGACTCCGCCGTCGGCGCCGCCGCGCGCGCCTTGCGGGCCGACGCGGCCGTGATCCATCACCATCGATGCCCGGGCTTCGCCGCGGCACATGCGGATCTTGTAATTCACTCCGAAACCGCCGCGAAACTCGCCCGCGCCGCCGGACCCCTCGGCGAGCGAGTATTCCTCGAACTGTACCGGATAGAACTGCTCCATCACCTCGATGGGCGTCGTCTTGGAGATCCCGATGGTCGAGCACCCGTTCGACAGGCCGTCGCCCCGGGCGGAGCCCCCGTAGCCGCCCCCGGAAATGACATACATGACGTAGGCACGATTACGCGCCGGATCGTATCCGCCGACCGACAGGTTGCCGGACGTGCCCGCTGGAGCAGCAAACAACTTGTCGGGGATCGCCTTGACCAGTGCGGAGAAGACCGCCTCCGCAATGCGCTGACTGACCTCGGCGGCACATCCGGAAACCGGCCGCGGATACTTCGCATAGAGGAACGTTCCCTCCGGCTCGATGATCCCCAACGGCGCGAACGTCCCGGCGTTGATGGGAACATCCGGGAAGACGTGCTTGACCGCCAGATAGATCGATGACTTGGTCGTGGCGATCACGCTGTTCATTGGGCCTCGGCAAGGCGGAGACGAGCCGGTCATGTCGAATGTCAGCGTCTCACCCCGCTTGACGATGCGCATAGCGATTCGCAGTGGCTCGTCGACAACCCCGTCGGAATCGACGAAGGCCTCGCCGTCGTACGTTCCGTCCGGGATCTCGGCGATCCTGGCGCGCATCTGTTGCGCCGCGCGGGCCTTCAGTTCGCCGATTGCATGCTCGACCGTGCCGGCACCATATCGGTCAAGCAGCGCGGTGAGACGACGTTCTCCGATCGCCAGCGCGGCCGCCTGCGCCTTGATGTCCCCGATCCGCTGATCGGCGATGCGAATGTTCGACAGAATGATCGACAGGATCTCCTGGT
Organism: Burkholderiales bacterium; assembly: GCA_049691875.1. Lineage (GTDB taxonomy): Bacteria > Pseudomonadota > Gammaproteobacteria > Burkholderiales > SG8-39 > JAABRB01. Next base: position 2,697 of record JBAVOG010000141.1, read on the forward strand.
CGATCAATCCCCGCTTGTAAAGCTTGACGGGCGGCAATCGCAAGCCTTCCTGCTCCACCTCGGTCGCAGTGGCGGAGAACCCTCCCGGCACCGAGCCGCCCGTGTCGGGCCAGTGTCCGGTGTTCGCGAGCCAGGCGAAGAGTTGCCCCCGATAGAAGAACGGCTTCACGAACTTGACGTCCATGAGGTGCGTGCCGCCCAGATAAGGGTCGTTCAAGATGAAGATGTCGCCTTCGTCCAGCGGCGTCCCCTGCTCCTTCACTCGCCCGATGACAGCCTGCGTGGAGAACTGCATCGTTCCCACGAAGACCGGCAGGCCGAGCTCGCCTTGGGCGATCAGCTCGCCGGTATCGCGATGATAGATGCCGTCCGATCGATCCAGCGCTTCGGAGATCACCGGAGAGAACGCGGCACGCACGAAGGCCAGATCCATTTCATTGCAGACCTGCTGCAGCCCGTTCTGGATCACCGCCAGCGTGATGGGATCAATGTCGGGTGAACGGCGTGCGGTTTGGGAGTCCATGGGCCCTTCCCTCCGTTCTTTACACGCGCTCAGACTGTCACGATCAGATTGCCGAGCGGGCCAACCAGGACCCGATTCCCCGGTTCGATGACAGTCGTCGCGTCGAGCTGCTCGATGATCGCGGGCCCGGCAAATGTCG
>JBAVOG010000142.1:0-3637 GCA_049691875.1 Burkholderiales bacterium
CACCACCCCGTCCGCTACGCGTCCACCCCTCCTCGACGAGGAGGGGAGAACTTGACCATCCCCTCCTCGGAGAGGAGGGGATGGTCGAGCGTTCGCGCGGTCAGGCCGCGACGGCCGGCACGCTGTCGAGATTCTGCGGTGGCTGCGTGAGATCGAGATTGCGGAAGGTCGACTGCTCGTCGAGCAGCGGAAACTGGCGCGGGTGTCCGACCAGGAAGCCCTGGAAAAAGCGCACGCCGAGCGCATGGGCCCAGTCGAGCTTCTCCTGGCTATCGATTCCTTGCGCGACGGCGCGGCAGCCCAGCGAAGCGGCGAGCGCGACCAGCTCGCGCAGCGGTTCTTCGTCGAGATTCTGGAACGCGGTCGAGATCGCCTTGCGGTCGATCTTGATCAGCTTGGGACGGAGCATTCGCAACACGGTCTCGTCGCACCGCGGCAACCCGGGCGCACAGTTGCCGAGGGCGACGCGCACCCCGCGCCACGCGCAGTCCTTCGCGAACGACAGCAGCGTGCGCGGATCCTGCGGGACCACCGAGTCGGTGATCTCGACGATCAAGCGCTTCGCCAATGGCCCGACCTCGGCCAGCTCGCGCAGGTAGCGACCGGCATGCTGACTGACCGTGATGGATGAAACGTTCACGCTCACCGATAACGTGCGGTGCAACTGGCCGAGCGCCGCAACTGCCTGCTTGAGCACCGCGAGATCGATCGTGCCGATGTACCCCGACCCCTCCCAGCGGCGTATCGACGTTTCACGCGATTCCGGCGTGTTCGATCCATCGCGAAAGCGCAGCAGCGCCTCGTACGCCACGATCTGGCCGCGCGCGCTCATGATCGGCTGGAATGCCGTGCGAATCAGCTTCTGCAAGGAAACCTCCCCTGAATCTGCGGCCAGGACATGCAATTCCGGTGCCACGTCCAATCCCGGGAAATTCCCTTGCAGACCGATCGCCCTGCGTGACTTTTCTCACAGGGATGTCGGACAGCGGTCAACAACGTCGCAGCCGTTACGCCGTCTCGTCGACCTTTTCGAAGTCGATCCGCTCTTGCACCGGGAGCCCTTGCAGAAGACGCCGCAGGCAGTCGAGCCCCATTTCCACGGCGCCGAGGCGCACCCAGTCGCGCCCACCGACGAGACGGCTGCGTCGCGAGGCCACGTCGCGCTCCGTCGCGATCCCCACGCACACGTTTCCGGAGAAATCGACGCGGTCGGCGCCTTCGTCGAGGTCGATCAGCACCGCGAGCGCATGGGTCGACCCGGTGTGACGCCGCGCAGCCTGCGCGACCGCCTCGGCCGCCTCGCGAGTGACTCCGCCAGTCGCGGTTGCGCGATCGAGGCCGACCGAGTCGAACACATCGCCGAGATCGCGCGTCACGATGCCGCGCCGGAACACGCGCTCCGCACCGGGCAGATGCGCGAAGCGCCCGGCGATCTGTCCACTGGTGAACATCTCCACGGTTGCAAGCGTGGCCTGGCGGCCAGCCAATGCCTCGAGGAGAACGCCCTCGAGCGTGCGGTCGTCCTCCGCCACGATGAAGTTGCCGAGCCGCCTGCGCACTTCCTGCTCGACCGGCGCGAGCTTGCGACGGATGTCGTCCATGTCACGCCCGCGCACGGCAAGCTTGGTCTCGAGCTGGGGATAGTGCGCGCGGAACCCGAGCTTCACCGTGCCGCCGGGCGCCAGGTCCACGACGTCCGCAAGCATCGTGTCGGCGCGCGATTCGCCGATACCGTAGGAATGAAATCGCTTCAAATGGATTGCCGTCTGCGTTCCGCTTCTCTTGAGCAGCCGCGGAATGATCTCGTCATCGAGCATCCGGCGCACCTCGCGCGGCACGCCGGGCGTGAAGAAAAAGCGCGCCTTCCCGATGTCCACCGCAAAGCCGCACGCCGTTCCGACCGGGTTGTCGAGAACCTCGGCGCCATCGGGGAGCATCGCCTGCTTCCGGTTGTTGGGCGGCATCACGCGGTTGCGCCGCGCGAAGAACGCCTCCATATGCGTCAGCCACGGCTCGTTCAGGACGAGCTCGACCCCGGCGGCCTTCGCGGCGATCTCCTGCGACAGGTCGTCGACGGTGGGTCCAAGCCCGCCGTTGACGATGACGGCATCCGCCCGCGCTCCGGCGAGCTGAAATGCGAGCAGCAGATCCTCGCGATCGTCGCCGACGGTGGTTTCCCACTTCACCGCGAGCCCGACATCCTCGAGCTTCTGGGTGATGTACGTGAAATTGCTGTTGACGGTCTTGCCCGTGAGGACTTCGTCGCCGGTGCAGATCACTTCGATGCGCATGCCCGCCTGCCAGGTTACGAACGCAACCGAATCATAGCGTCGCGGGCTGCGCGGGTCAGCGGATCTCGCGCGGCGACTGGTCGGCGTTGCAATGCCGACTCGCGCAAGCCTTACGGTGTCGTGTGGTCACACGAGCGGCCGCGAACGCGACCGCCAGGAAAGCCGGAGCTCAGCTCAGCTCAGCCCGTAACCCCGGCTGTAGATCATCCAGCGCCCGTCAGCGCCACGGCGGTAGTGGCGGTCGTCGAGGGGGCCGACCAGATGGATGCGCCAATCGTGCTCGGGCTCGGCCGCCGCGATGAGTTCGGCGTCGCGAACGCTCATGGCGTGCTCCAGTTCACCACATTCGGCTTCGTACAAGGGTACTCCGTCGCGTGTCACTGCAGCGTAGCCGATGCCCACGACGACCAGGGCGTCCGGAGCGAGGATGGATTCGTCGACATCCTTCATTGGTGTCTCCTTTGAGCGACGCCGCTTGCCCGCGGCGCCAGCTGACCAGAATGGTCGATGCTGCCTTCCGCTCATGACATTGTCGTGTCGCCGAAAGTTCCCGTCGCGCCCGAATGTGACATTCAGCGCAGGATCCTGCGCTGCATCATGAGCGCGCTTTTGCCGCGGCTATAGCCGCGTCCACTCCCGCGTCAGCCCAACCCGCGAATTCCGAGTCTGGCGCTATTTCCTGGGAAGACTCCGAAGGTACGCGATCAGGGCATCCAGATCCTGATCCGTCATCTTCGCGTAGTAAGCAACCCCCATCGGCGGCTTGAGGTGCGATCCGTCCGGCCGGACACCCGTGGTGATCACCTTCTTCAGCTGGCTGTCGCGGTACTTTCCGATTCCGGCCGGCGTGATGTTGGGCGATACGCTGGTGCCCCACGGCCCGAAGAACTCGAATCCGCCGGCGCCGAGCTTGTTCTCGATGTCCGGCCCCTTGGGACCCATCGGGCTGTGGCACTCGATGCAATGCCCCAGTGGTCCCGCGAGATAGGCACCATAGACCACCTTGTTGCCACGCGGCACGTCTGGAACATTCTGTACCGGCGGACCATACGATGGCGGCAGCGGCATCTTGTACTGCGACTTCGGCGGTGTGTTCTTCACGGGCTTGACCGTCCTCAGGTAGGCGACGATCGCCTTCACGTCGGTGTCGGACATTCCTCGATACAGACCGATGGGCATCGGTGGGCCGATGATCGTGCCATCCGGGCGCTTGCCTTCGCGGATCGCGGTGATGATCTGCGCGTCGGTCCACTTGCCGATGCCGGTTTCCGGGTCGGCGGTGATATTGGGCGTGTAGACAGTGAACCCCGGGTCTTTGATCTCCAGACCGCCGGCGAGCTCCATCC
>JBAVOG010000143.1:0-13205 GCA_049691875.1 Burkholderiales bacterium
AGACAACACCGACCTCTCCGCAGCCTGCTCTTAGCGGGAAGGAGGGTATCGGGAGGAAACCAGCCGGTTTCCTCCTGATCGTTACCTTCCGCGAGGGCGGTAGAGGAAACGGAATCGTTTCCTCTACCGCAACCTCGCGTATCCGAACATTCCCATCAAGAACCGCGCGACGCCGTAGGCAATCCAGATCTTGACCCGCCGCAGCAACGGCTGCCTGCGCCACTGCAGTCGCGCGACGCGCTCCGCGCCCTCCACCATCGCCTTCTGCAGACTTTCGCGCAGCTCCTGGGCGAAGCGGCGGTCCTCCGCCACGATGTTCGCCTCGCGACCGAGCAGCAGGCTGAACGGGTCGATGTTCGAGGACCCGACCGTGGCCCACTGCCCATCGATGACCGCGACTTTCGCGTGGAGAAAGCTGCGCGTGTACTCATGGATCTCCACGCCCGCATCGAGCAGTGCGCCGTAGAGCGCGCGCGAGGCGTAGTGCAGAAGCACGTACTCGACGCGCCCCTGCAGGAGAAGGACCACGCGCACGCCGCGCGCCGCCGCCTGGGTCAGCGCGCGCCGGAAGCGCCGGCCCGGAAAGAAATAGGCGCTTGCGATCAGGATCTCCTCCTCGGCCGCCTCGATCGCGTCGAGATACGCGTCCTCGATGTCGGAGCGGCGCCGGAAATTGTCCCGCGCGAGAAACGCCGCCCGCTGAAAGCCCCCCTCTCCCACGTCCCGCCGGCTGGTGAGGTTGGGACCGAACGCCCATTCCTGGCGAAGGTTCGCCCAGGCGGTGAGTGTCCAGAGCTGCTCGGCCTGCTCGTGCACGTCCTCCAGCACCGGACCTTCCACGCGCACTGCGTAGTCGAATCGCGGTGGCGTCTGTCCCGGCGTGTGCATGTCGTCGATGATGTTGATCCCGCCCACGAACGCGACGCTGGCGTCGATCACGGCCAGCTTGCGATGCATGCGCCGCAGTCGGTGGCGCCCGAAGTTCCAGGGATAGATATCCGCGCGAAAGACGAGCACCCGGACGTCGCCCGCCGCGAGCACGTCGCTCAGTGTCCCCAGAAAGCGCTTCGATCCGAAGCCGTCGACGATCACGTCGACGCGCACCCCGCGCGATGCGGCGGCGAGCAGCGCCCCGGCGATTCGCCGGCCCGCCGAGTCGTCAGCGAAGATGTAGGTCTCGAGGTGAACCGTGTGCTGCGCCGCCTCGATCGCCGCCTCGAGCGCGGGAAAATATTCGACGCCACTCTTGAGGAGCGTGAGCCGGTTTCCCTCGCGAAAGGCGACGCTCATCCCACAGCGAGACGCGCCGATAACAGGGCGTGGTCGGAGATTCGCGACCACGGATGGCCATGGTGCACCTCAGCGTGGTGGACCGAAAAGCCACGTACGTAGATCCGGTCCAGACGCAGGATCGGCATCCGGCTCGGATAGCTGCGGGCCGGTCGACCGCGATGATCGCGAAACACCTCGTGGACGCCGAGCTCCGCCGCAAGCGCCCGGCCGGCCCGGTTTCGCCAGTCGTTGAAGTCGCCCGCAATGACGAGCGGCGCGTCTTCGGGCACCAGCTCGATGACGCGCTGGACGAGCGCGTGGACCTGCTGTCGTCGACCGCGCTCGCCGAGCGCGAAATGCACGCACACGCAGTGCACCGAGATCCTGCCGTTCGGGATGCCCACCTCGCAATGCAGGAGCCCGCGGCTCTCGAACGGGTGAGCCGAGACGTCCTGATTCTCGGCCGTCATGATGGGAAAGCGCGAAAGGATTGCGTTTCCGTGGTGGCCATGGTCGTAGACGGCGTTCCGGCCATAGGCGAACTCCGGCCAGACGCTGTCGGCGAGAAACTCGTACTGCGGCTCACCCGGCCAGTTATGAAACTGCCGCGCATGCCCCAGGTGCTCCCCCTGCACTTCCTGCAGGAAGACGATGTCCGCATTGACCGTCCGCAGCCGGTCGCGCAGCTCGTGCACGACCATGCGGCGGTTGAAATGCGAGAACCCCTTGTGGATGTTGTAGCTCGCGATGTGGAGGTCCATGGATTGCATCGGCGTTCCGTTCAGGATTCCGCCGTCACGCGCTCGGGCAGCATCAGGATCGCGTCCCGGTTCGACCACGAGAAGCATTTTTCGGCCGCCTCTCGCCACGGGACCATCGAACAAGGGGGCGATGCCCCCTTGTAAATCCCCCAAGTCAGCATGAGGCGGTCGTACTTTGTGGAAGCATCAGGATCGCATCCCGGTTCGACCACGAGAAGCATTTCTCGGCCGCCTCATGCCACGGAAGCCACAGGAACTGTGAATGCTCCCGCGGCTCGAGTCGCACGGGCACCCGCTCGGGAACCGTCAGCCCGAAGACGTGCTCGGTGTTATGCGTCACTCCGGGGGCAAACCGGGACTGCCACAGCTTGTAGATTTCGAAGCGGTTCTGAATGCCCCAATCGCGAAGCCGGTGGCGCTCCGCGTCGATCCCGGTCTCTTCCAGCACCTCGCGCACCGCGGTCTGGGCGAGGGGCTCGTCCTCGCGATCGACGCTTCCCGTGACCGACTGCCAGTACCCCGGCCACGGCGCCCGCTCCATCAAGAGCACGTCGAGCGCGGTCGTGTGGATCACGACCAGAACCGAAATCGGAATCTTGTAACGCCGCGGCGGCGCCGCGGTTCCGGACGTCATTCTTCGCCCAGCACCGGTATGTCGAACTGGCCGAAATCGGCGTCGCCGACCAGCACCCAGAACGGCACGTCCTCGTCGTACCAGTATTCGGCCGCGCCATCGAGAACCTCGAGCGCCGTCTCGAAGTCCTCGGAATCCGCTTCGGCGAAGCCGCCGGCATTGGTGAGGATCAGGACGTAACCGGACGCGACGCACCACGACAGATCGGTGAGGCAGTCCTCGAGCGCATCCCAGTTGGACCCGAACCAGTCGGGAAACGCGAGCTCACGGGCGATCGCGTCGAGCAGCTCCTGCTTGCTGCGCACCGTGCCGAGATCGACCCGCCACACCGCAAAATCGCTCTCCGCGGCGGCCGCCTCGAGAGCCCCGACGTCCGGGGGGAGCTGATAGATGCCCGCCCGTCCCGAGTCGATCAGCATCTCTTCGAAATTCACTCGCGAATCCGCCTGAACGAGTTGTAATGGTCGTCGGTGTAATAGTACTCTCCGTCGCGCCCTGCCACGATCCGCCGTGCGCCCCGGTCGCGTGCACCGGGTGTCGGGACCGTATATTCGCGGTAGTAGCCGCGCGCCTTGACCGGCAGGTGCTTCTCGCGATTGCCGAATGTGCTGCCGTCCTTCCGGTACGGGAACGCGCCGCCCTGCTTGACGAGTTCAAGCGTGGCGCGCGCTTCTTTCGGAAGATTCCCGACCGGGATCTCGTGCTGCGTGGATTCGCCCGGCGCCGCCTGGGGTCGCTCGCCGAGCGCGATCCGGTCCGCAGCATGCAAGTCCTGCGCGAGCGCCCAGCTGGCCATGGGAGCGCACACGGCGAAAAGGCACAGGACAAGGAAAGTGCGAGCGGCCCGACGCGCAAGGAAGCCCCGGACCCGCGTCAATGCAGCGCCTTTCGCGCAAGTTGATGAAATCCGCATCCCGAACTCAGCAGGAAATGCTCACTTCGTGTCCGAAGTGCGCACCCGCAGGTGCAGCTCGCGCAGCTGCCGCTCGTCGGCCGGGCTCGGTGCCTGGGTCAACAGGCACTGGCCCCGCTGCGTTTTCGGAAAGGCGATGACGTCGCGTATCGATTCGGCGCCCGCCATCATCGTCACGATCCGATCCAGTCCGAATGCGATTCCACCGTGCGGCGGCGCGCCGTACTGCAGGGCGTCCAGCAGGAACCCGAACTTCGCGCGCGCCTGCGCGTCGTCGATGCCGAGCGCGCGGAAGACCCTGGACTGGACCTCGGCGCGGTGGATACGCACCGACCCGCCACCGATTTCCCAGCCGTTGAGGACGATGTCGTAGGCCTTGGCAAGAGCCTGTGACGGATCACTCTCCAGCCGCTCTTCGTGGCCGTCTTTGGGCGCGGTGAAAGGATGGTGCATCGCTCCCCACCGCTTCGCCTCCTCGTCCCACTCGAACATCGGAAAGTCGACCACCCAGAGCGGTCGCCAGCCCGCCTGGGCATGGCCCTTCTCGTGCCCGATCCGGGTGCGCAGGCTGCCCAGCGCGTCGTTGACGACCTTCGCTCGATCGGCGCTGAAGAAGATCAGGTCGCCATCCTGTGCACCCGTACGCGCGAGGATTGCGCTCAGAATCTCGCGCGGCAGAAACTTGACAATCGGTGACTGCAACCCCTCTTCGCCGGGCTTCGTCGCGTCGTTGACCTTGATGTACGCGAGACCCTTCGCCCCATAGATCGCGACGAAGGCCGTGTAGTCGTCGATCTCCTTGCGGGTCAGACTGCCGCCCCTCGGTATTCGCAGCGCCGCGATTCGCCCACCCGGCAGGTCGGCCGCGGCTCGAAAGACCTTGAATTCGACCGCCTTCATCAGGTCCGTGAGATCGGTGAGCACGAGCGGAACGCGCAGGTCCGGCTTGTCCGAGCCGTAGTTGCGCATCGCCTCGGCGTAGGTGAGGATCGGAAACGGATCGGGGAGGTCGACGTCGAGCGCTTCCTTGAACACCGCACGCACCATGCCTTCCATGATGCGGCGAATCTCGCCTTCGTCCAGGAACGAGGTCTCCACGTCGATCTGCGTGAACTCGGGTTGCCGGTCGGCCCGCAGATCCTCGTCGCGAAAGCACTTGGTGATCTGGTAGTAGCGGTCGTACCCCGCCACCATCAGCATCTGCTTGAAGAGCTGCGGCGACTGCGGCAGCGCGTAGAACTGCCCGCCGTAGAGACGCGAAGGCACGAGATAGTCGCGTGCGCCCTCGGGCGTGCTGCGCGTGAGCATCGGCGTCTCGATGTCTATGAATCCCTGCGCGTCGAAGTACCGGCGCACCGCCATCGCGACGCGGTAGCGGAGCACGAGGTTCGCCTGCATCTGCGGCCGGCGCAGGTCGATCACCCGATGCTGCAAGCGCACGTTCTCGTTCAGATTCTCCTCGTCGAGCTGGAACGGCGGCGTTACCGAGGCGTTCAGCACCTCGAGGTCGTGCGCGAGCACTTCGATCTCGCCCGTGCTCATGTCGGGATTGACGGTCCCCGCCGGCCGACGCCGCACCTTGCCGGTGACGCGCAGGCAGAACTCGCTACGCACGCGCTCGGCGGTGTGGAACGTTTCCGCCCGATCCGGATCGCAAACCACCTGTACCAGGCCTTCGCGGTCACGCAGATCGATGAAGATCACGCCGCCATGGTCGCGGCGCCGATGCGCCCAGCCGAAAAGCGTGACGCTCTGGTCTATGTGCGCGGCGTTGACCTGGCCGCAGTAATGGGTTCGCATCTCGTCCTGCAGAGTGAAGCGTGGATAGGTGAAGCGTGAATGAAAGGCCGCGGCGCAGTCCGCTGCGCTACTCGCGTTTGTCGGATTGCTTGTCCCGGTACGGCGCCGCGACGCCCATCGACACGATGTACTTGAGGGCCACGTCCACGCTCATGTCGAGCTCGATGATGTCCTCGCGCGGCAGCATGATGAAGTAACCGCCCGTTGGGTTGGGTGTCGTCGGCACGTAGATGCTCACGTAGTTGCCGCGCAGATGATTCGCCGCATCGCCGCCCGGCACGCCGGTCAGGAAGGCGATCGTCCACATGCCCTCGCGCGGCCATTCGACGAGCACCGCCTTGCGAAACGCGTCCCCACCCGGCCGGAATAACGTGTCGCTGACCTGCTTCACACCGAGGTAGATCGAGTTCACGACCGGAATGCGCCGCAGAATCGCCTCCCAGAGCGCCACGAGCCGCTGCCCGAGAATGTTCGACGCGAGAACGCCGGTCACGAGCACGATGAGCACGGTGAGAATCGCCCCGATGCCGGGGATGCTCCGCCCGATGAGCGCCTCGGGCTGCCACTGCGGTGGGAGGAGCAGCAGCGACTGGTCCATCGTGCTCACGAGAAAGTGGAGCACCCAGATCGTGATGACCAGGGGAATCCAGATCAGGAGCCCGGTGATGAGATAGCGTTTCAAGGAATCCGATCCGCGGCGTTGGCGCCGGGTTACGCGAGCCCGTCGGCGAGGATGAGATCAGAAGTAAGCGGACGCCGAAGGCCACACACGGGCTCAAGAACCGCCGCTGGCCGGAGTGGTGGCCTTGGTCGCCGGCTTGCTCTCGGTCTTGGCATCGGTCTTCGACTCGGACTTGGATTCTGACTTCGTTTCAGCCTTGGATTCCACCTTGGCATCCGGCTGCGCGTCGGATTTCGAATCGGACTTCGATTCTGTCTTGCCTACGGTGTCGCTCTTCGCCGCGGGTCTCTGGCCGCTGCCCTTGAAATCGGTCGCGTACCAACCGCTGCCCTTGAGCTGGAAGCCCGCTGCGGTCAATTGCTTGCGGTAAGTCTCCCGCCCGCAGCTCGGGCAGGTGGTCAGCAAGGGATCGGACACCTTCTGCAGATGTTCCTGCTGGTGCCCGCACTCCGAGCACCGGTATTCGTAGATCGGCACGACGTCCCCCGAAGATCACACTTGCAAAGGCCGAGGATTATACCGGAACGCCCCGATTTCCCCGCAAAATCTGAGCGTTGCCGCCATGACTCGAACGCGGATGCGCACCGGTCTGGCGGGGCGAACGAGGGGGATATACAAGGGGCAGGAAGGGGTGAGGGGGCCCCTTCCTTTCCCCCATAGCCCCCCTTGTTCGTACGACTGCTCTCCCGAATAGGCGCGTGGCCCTATTTCGAGATTGGTTCTAGAACGGAATGTCGTCCTCCATGTCCTCGGGCCCGCGGGATGCCTTCTGCCCGCCAGCGCGGGCGGGCGCACTGTCGGGAGGCGAATCACGCATCGACGGCTCCCCGGCGCCGCCGCGGCTGCCAAGAAGCTGCATGTTGTCGGCGGTCACCTCGGTTGAATACCGGTCGTGTCCTTCCTTGTCGGTCCATTTGCGCGTACGCAGGCGGCCCTCGACGTAGACCGGAGAGCCCTTCTTCAGGTACTCGCCCGCGATTTCCGCAAGGCGGCCGAAAAACACGACCCGGTGCCACTCGGTCTGCTCGCGCATCTCACCCGAGCCCTTGTCCTTCCACCGGTCGGTGGTCGCCATCCGGATGTTGGTGATCGCCGCGCCATCCGTCGAATAGCGGGTTTCGGGATCGGCGCCGAGATTGCCGACGAGAATGACCTTGTTTACGGATGCCATCAGACTTTACCTCCCACGAGTTTCATAACGCTACCTTCGTCCCACCCCGGCAATACCTTGAGGTGCGCCACCCCGTGCTCGGGAATAACGACCGCCTCCCGGACTCCGTTGACGCTCACCAGCGCGGCGCGCAGGCGCTCAGGATCGTCGACCGGCCCGATCTGGATTGTCCGGCTGGCGGCGAGCGGCGGTACCGTCATGCGCGCGGCGACGATTCCCCACGCGATCACCATGCCCGCACCCAGCGTGAACACCGCGCGGGCCCCGAAATGCTGTGCGAGCCACCCGCCGAGCGCGCCCCCGGCAAACAGGCCGAGCGCCTGCGTCGTATTGTAGATCCCAACCGCGGCGCCCCGCGCGGCGCTCGGTGCAACGCGCGAGACGAGCGACGGCAGGCTCGCCTCCAGGATGTTGAACGCGACGAAGAACGCCAGGAGCAGGCCGACGATCCATGCGAAGCTCGTGCCGAAGCCGATGAATCCGAGCTCGACCGCTGCGATAACCGCGATCGAGCCCAGGAACACCGATTTCAGCCGGCCGCCCCGCTCCGCAGCAAGGATGGGCGGCACCATCAGGATGAACGACCCGACCACTACGGGCAGGTACACCTTCCAGTGCTCGGTGACCGGCAGCCCGCCATAAGCGATCAGCGCGTGCGGGATGACGACGAACATCGCCATCTGCACCATGTGCAGCGTGAAGATTCCGAAGTTGAGCCGCAGGAGCTCGGCATCGAACAGGATTCTCCGTACCGGCGTTCGGGGCATCGCCCGGCGCGCCGTGCGGCCCGCAGCCGGCTCGGGAGGCACGATCTGCAAAGTGACCCAGATTCCCCCGAGCGCCAGAACGCCCGTGAGAATGAAGATTCCGTCCATGCCGATCGCGCGATACAGACCCGGTGCGGCCACGAGCGACAGCGCGAATGCGAAGCCGATCGACGCGCCGATGATCGCCATCGCCTTGGTCCGGTGCTCGTCGCTCGTAAGGTCGGCGACGAGCGCGACGACGGCGGCGGAGATCGCGCCCGCGCCCTGCAGCGCGCGCCCCGCGATGGTCCAGTAGATATCGGACGCCGACGCCGCGAGAAAGCTCCCTGCAGCAAAGACTACGAGTCCGAGAATGATGATGCGCTTGCGCCCGAACCGGTCCGAGGCCATGCCGAAGGGCAGATGCAGCATGGCCTGCGTGGCGCCGTAAGCGCCGAGGGCGAACCCCACGAGCGTCAGGCTCTCTCCGCCGCGCAGCATCGTCGCATGCACCGCGAACACGGGCAGGATCAGGAACAGCCCCAGCATGCGCAACGCGAACAGCGAGGCGAGCGATACGCTCGCGCGCAGCTCGAAGCGCGACATCCGGCTGGAATGCTCGGGAGGGGAGTCCATTGCGAGGTATTGACTGACCGAAGCGCGCAATTTTGAGGCCTACGGGCAAATGCTGCTTGCGATGCCCGGCTGCCCCCTCCTCGTTGGGGAGGGGATGCTTAAGGCCTAAGGCGAATTCCCTCCTTGAAAAGGGAAAAAATCAACACCGGCCCGGCGCAGCCGCTGACCCGCCCGATAGCTCAAGCACCCTGCTCAGCCCACCGCGAGCGGGGGTAGCGCCGAACCCCCGGAACTTTGTATAGTGTCTGGTTTCCCCGCGCGGGCAGTTGCTCGCCCTGGACGCAAGGCTCATAGGACGATGGATTTCATTCGCATCCGCGGCGCACGCACGCACAACCTGAAGAACCTGAGCGTCGACCTGCCCAGAAACCGGCTGGTCGTGATCACCGGGCTCTCGGGCTCGGGAAAGTCCTCGCTCGCGTTCGATACCCTGTACGCGGAAGGCCAGCGTCGCTACGTCGAGTCCCTCTCCGCGTATGCGCGGCAGTTCCTGCAGCTGATGGCGAAGCCCGACGTGGACCTGATCGAAGGGCTCTCGCCCGCCATCTCGATCGAGCAGAAGGCGGCGAGCCACAATCCGCGCTCGACGGTCGGCACGGTCACCGAGATTCACGATTACCTGCGCCTGCTGTTCGCGCGCGTGGGCACGCCGTACTGCCCGGATCACGGCGTGGCACTCGAGGCCCAGACCGTCGCGCAGATGGTGGATCACGTGCTCGCGCTGCCCGAGGACACGCGGATCATGGTGCTCGCGCCGGTGGTCTCCGGCCGCAAGGGCGAGCAGGCCGAGCTGTTCGAGGAGCTGCGCGCGCAAGGGTTCGTCCGGCTGCGCATCGACGGCACGGTGCACGAGATCGACGCGCTGCCGAAACTGGCGAAAACCGCCAAGCACTCGATCGACGTGGTCGTGGACCGGATCCGCGTGCGCAGCGACGTGCAGCAGCGGCTCGCGGAGTCCTTCGAGACGGCGCTGCGCCACGCGGACGGCCGCGCGATCGCAGTGGAGACCGACTCGGGGAGCGAGCACCTGTTCTCGGCAAAATTCGCCTGCCCGATCTGCAGCTACTCGCTGCCAGAGCTCGAGCCGCGGCTCTTTTCTTTCAACAATCCGCTGGGCGCATGCCAGAAGTGCGACGGACTCGGCGCGATCCAGTTCTTCGATCCGAAGCGCGTGGTCGCGCACCCGGGCCTGTCGCTCGCCTCGGGCGCGATTCGCGGCTGGGACCGGCGCAACCAGTTCTATTTCCAGATGCTCACGAGCCTCGCGGCCCATTTCAAGTTCGACGTCGACCGGCCGTTCGAGAAACTTCCGGAATCCGTGCAGACGACCGTGCTGTTCGGAACCAAGGAGAAGGTCCCGTTCTCGTATCTGAACGAGCGCGGCCGCACAATCGTGCGGGAGCATGCGTTCGAAGGCGTGGTGCCGAGCCTCGAGCGGCGCTATCGCGAGACCGACTCCATCGTCGTGCGCGAGGAACTCGCGAAGTATCTCAATACCAAGCCCTGCCCCGAATGCGATGGCACGCGCCTGCGGCGCGAGGCGCGCCACGTCACGGTCGGGGACCGACGGATCTACGAGGTCAGCGCGGCACCGCTGCGCGAAGCGCTGGCGTTCTTTGCGAACCTCACGTTGCCCGGACACCGCGCGGCCATCGCCGAACGCATCGTCCAGGAGATCATGGCGCGCCTCGGGTTCCTGGTGAACGTCGGCCTGGAATATCTTTCGCTCGACCGATCGGCGGAAACCCTCTCGGGCGGAGAGTCGCAACGTATCCGGCTCGCCTCCCAGATCGGATCGGGCCTCACGGGCGTGATGTACGTGCTGGACGAGCCCTCCATCGGCCTGCATCAGCGCGACAACGGCCGGCTGCTCGACACGCTGAAGAGCCTCCGCGACCTGGGGAACTCGGTGCTGGTCGTCGAGCACGACGAAGAAGCCATCCTCGCCGCCGATCACGTCGTGGACATGGGCCCGGGCGCGGGCGAGCACGGTGGCCGAATCGTGGCTGAAGGGCCACCGGAGTCCATCAAGCGCTCGGAAACGTCGCTCACCGGACAGTATCTTGCGGGACGCCTGTCGATCGCGGTGCCAGCGCAGCGGCGCCCTCCCGATCCGGGACAGATCCTCACGCTGGTCGGCGCACGCGGCAACAATCTGAAGGACGTGACACTCGAGCTGCCCGTGGGGCTCTTCGTCTGCGTGACCGGCGTTTCGGGGTCGGGCAAGTCGACGCTCGTGAACGACACGCTGTATCACGCGGTAGCGCGACACCTGCACGGCGCCGCCGCCGAGCCCGCACCACACGACACGATCGAAGGGCTCGCGCACTTCGACAAGGTGATCAGCGTCGATCAGAGCCCGATCGGCCGCACGCCGCGCTCGAACCCTTCGACCTACACGGGCCTGTTCACGCCGATCCGCGAGCTGTTCGCCGGGGTGCCAATGGCGCGTGAGCGCGGGTACGGGCCGGGGCGCTTCTCGTTCAACGTCAAGGGCGGGCGCTGCGAGGCCTGCCAGGGCGACGGCGTGATCAAGGTCGAGATGCACTTCCTGCCGGACATCTACGTGCCGTGCGATGTGTGCCACGGGCTGCGGTACAACCGCGAGACCCTCGAGGTGCGCTACAAGGGGCGCAACATCCAGGAAGTGCTCGCCATGACCGTCGCGCAGGCGCGCGATTTCTTCGGCGCGGTGCCGGCCGCACAGAGAAAGCTCGAGACGCTCGCCGAAGTGGGGCTCGGGTACATCCAGCTCGGCCAGCCGGCCACGACGCTGTCGGGCGGCGAGGCGCAGCGCGTCAAGCTCGCCCTCGAGCTGTCCAAGCGCGACACCGGCCGCACCTTGTACATCCTCGACGAGCCGACGACGGGACTGCACTTTCACGACGTCGACATGCTTCTCAAGGTGCTGCACCGCCTGCGCGATCACGGCAACACCGTGGTCGTGATCGAGCACAACCTCGACGTGGTGAAAACGGCGGACTGGGTGATCGACCTGGGTCCGGAGGGCGGCGACGGCGGCGGGAAGATCGTGGCGCAGGGACCGCCAGAAGAGCTCGCGCGTTCGCGGAACGGCTACACGGCACGTTACCTGCGCGGCATCCTCACGAAGGAAGCACGCCCGCAGCGCGCGGTCACGGCCTGACGTCTTCTACTTGATCTTCTTGCTGTCGGCCGGTTCGATGTCCGGTACGGAGTCTTCGGGGTGCGCTACCGCAGCGTGCAGGTATTCGAAGACCTCCGACACCGGCACCCAGAGCTCCATGCCTTCCGTCCAGAGCTCGTCCGTCGGGCGCAGGGTCCCCTTGCCGTAGGCATCGTAGATCTGCGCCTCGTCGTACGGCCCCAGCCGTTCGCCGTTCCGGCTCACCCAGTATTTGGTCACTCTCGCCCTCCCGGAGCAGAGGCCTCGTACTCTAGCAGGGAGCGGGCCAGGGAAAAAGTGACCTACGCCCCCTGTGCGCAAAATACCGCCTTGCGGGCCGGTCGCGAATCCTCCGGCGCCGCTGCGTCCCACCGCGCACACCAGTGCGACGCTTCGCCGTAGAATCCTTCATCCACGGCCATGCGCCGCGGCCCCCGCCGGAAGCCCGGCACCATCGAAACGAGGAGAAATCATGAAAACCCATGCTCGCCTGGCGCTCGCCGTTCTGCTGGGCACCGCACTCGCTGCGCCCGCGGCCGCGCAGGAGCTCACCGGGACGCTCAAGAAGATCAAGGACAGCGGCACCATCACCGTCGGGCATCGCGACTCCTCGATCCCATTCTCGTACTACGACGACAAGCAGCAGGTGGTCGGCTACGCGGTGGACCTTTGCATGCGCATCGTCGACGCCGTGAAGGCCGAGCTGAAGATGCCGAATATCCAGGTGAAACTGAACCCGGTCACGTCCGCGACCCGCATCCCGCTCATGGCGAACGGCACCATCGATCTGGAGTGCGGTTCGACGACCAACAACCTGGAGCGCCAGAAGCAGGTCGCGTTCACGATCACGCATTTCGTGACGGCCAACCGCTTCGTCGCCAAGAAATCCTCGGGCATCAAGACGCTCGCCGACCTCAAGGGCAAGACCGTGGTCTCGACCGCGGGCACCACCAACATCAAGTGGGCGACCGCAGCGAATACCGAACAGAACCTCGGGATGAACATCGTCGCGGCAAAGGATCACGCCGAGGCATTCCTGATGGTCGACACCGGCCGCGCGGCGGCGTTCTTCATGGACGACATCCTGCTCTACAGCCTGGTGGCGAACTCGAAGAGCCCCGGCGACTGGATAATCGGCTCCGACGCCTACACCGTCGAGCCGTACGGGATCATGCTGCGCAGGGACGATCCGGCATTCAAGAAGGTGGTGGACGCCGCGATGATCCGGACGTACAAGAGCGGCGAAATCAACGCGATCTACGAGCAGTGGTTCCTGAAGCCGGTGCCGCCGAAGGGCATCAATCTGAACGTGCCGATGAGCCTGCAGCTCAAGAGGGTCGTGGCCAACCCGACCGACTCGGGCGATCCGGCGACCTACCAGTGACCATCGCGGCGGCGGCATCGGTGCCGCCGCCATGAGCGCGGACCGCGCGCAGCCCCGCGGG